>JANXXY010000259.1 GCA_025350365.1 Bacteroidales bacterium
CTCTTCCAGGTCTATCGACTCTGGAAGGTCAAACTAAAACCTTGAAACCTGGCAGAGTCCAAAGGACCTGCCAGAGTTTAATTTTCATAACCCAACGACATTGTTCTAATTCTTGTATTTAATACTCTCCCTTTCAGGAGCCCCAATCAGCAAAAATTTAAACAACTCGAATGGTACGCGTTTTTTAATTACTCTTTTTAAAATTTTTATCAGGTAAATACCTTTAATTATAATTCGGGAAAAGGGTGAATGAAATTTTGACAAGTAATAATAAAACGATATAAAATATTCCTTTTCGATGGCAATATTCCGTTGAGTGCTTCTTCCTTCAAAATGAATGAATCGGGCTTCAGGCAACAGATAAGTGTTCCATCCTTTATTTTTCATTCTCCGGCATAAATCTTCTTCTTCGCAGTACAAAAAATATCGGGTATCGAAGCCTCCAATTTCTTTAAAATACAAACTTCTCACGAACATTGCACTTCCTGTGGCTACAGGCACAGGAAGTGCAATGTGGTATACTGCATTTCGGGAAGGGTACATATCCTTGTTAAATAAAGCCATAAACCTGCGGCCAAATAAAAGGTTGCCGACTGATGGGAAATATTCAAACGAAGGCTGGATTTCGCGTTCAGCGTTAAACATTTGGGCTGTCAATATTCCTGCATTAGCGGTTTTATTCATAAATGAGGTCAAAATTGAAATTACGTCATTAATCAATACGCAATCATTATTCAGAAAGAAATAGTAGTCGGCCGAAGTGGAGGCATTGGCTACACCGGACGTATTGCCACCCGAAAAACCCATATTCACAGGGCTTTTAACAAGTTTTACCTTGGAAAATTCCAACAATGAGTCCAGTTTTTCCAGGTCTGGAGCTTTAGAGTTGTTATCGATCACAATAATTTCGAAGTTAACCAATCCTTTAGAATGCTCAATAATTGAGGTTATGCAACCACGAGTGTATTCGAATGAATTATAGTTGATTATAATCACAGAAACAAAAGGCAAGCCGGTATTAATCATAGCAAATTCATTAAAATTTCGATTTGTCCATAAGTTCAAAATCTTACTGTTATAAAATGATGAAGAAATAAAAAAAAATTCTTAGCAGCAAATTTAACATTTCTGCGGAGATCTTATGTTTTGTATCCTTTAATGTAGTTCGATTGAGGATTTAATTTTGTAACTACTTTAAAATTTTATTTTTTGTTTTAAATGGTAATTTTATTCAAATATAATTAGATTTTGATGTAGCCTGTTTCTTTTTTTTACCTTCGTAAATCTTTCTATTCTAAGCTACGTATTTTTAATAAATTAATATTGAAGGAGTAAGGGTGAGGAAACTTGTAATTAGCTATGCGGCTAAAGTAATTTCAGTTTGTTTATTATTTTTGTTTTTAGGGAATAATTCTCAAGCACAAAAAAAATATTGGGTGTATTTGAAGGATAAAGATACTTCAGGATTTAATCCATATACTTTTTTTGATTCGAAAGCCATTCAGCGGAGGTTAGATAAGAAACTACCATTGTGCAATTTTTTTGATATCCCCGTCAATTTATCCTACGTTTCAGTTCTTAAAAAATGCACAAGAGCAATTGGTTTCCAAAGCCGCTGGTTAAATGCAATTGTTGTTGAAGCAACTGAAAATCAAATTGCCGTTATAAGGCAATATTCATTTGTTAAGGATGTTAAATTAGTTAGAACACTTGAGTTAACTTTAACCTCAGTTAACGTTGGAGATTCATTGAGTATTGATGAGAAGATTGTGTTGGGAACGCAACTTTCGATGATGAAAGGCGAGGAATTTATCCGGCATGGGATTAATGGTAAAGGTATTCGCATTGCAGTTTTCGATGGCGGTTATGCAGGCATGGACAAAAGTTCTTTGTTCAGACATCTTTTTGAGAATGGACAGATTATTAAAACCTATGATTTTGTTAAGAAACGAGAGTTTGTGTATGGTTACATGACTCACGGTACAAAAGTTATGTCGTGTTTGGCGGGCATATATCACAAACAACCATTAGGGCTGGCTACTGGATCTGAATACTTGCTTGCACGAACCGAAATAAGACCCGAGCGGCATATTGAAGAGCAATATTGGCTCGAAGCAATGGAATGGGCCGATAAAAATGGCGCTGATATCATTAGTAGTTCGTTGGGCTATACCAACAAACTATATCCAATTGAAAGTATGGATGGTAAAACCAGCATTATTGCAAAAGCTGCAAAAATGGCCATTGCCAAAGGAATGTTGGTAGTTAACGCCATGGGAAACGATGGTAATGCCTCATGGGAAATTATGGGAACTCCCGCGGATGTGGACAGTGTCCTTTCAGTTGGCGCTGTAAACCCATATACTGGTTTCCACATAAATTTTTCGTCGTATGGTCCAACTGTTGATAAACGTCTGAAACCTAACGTTTGCGCCAGTGGAGTTGCAATAACTACAGATGGCAGCCATGTAGGAAAATCATATGGTACATCCTTTTCTACTCCACTTATTTCGGGGTTTGCAGCCTGTGTATGGCAAATGAATCGTCAACTAAAGAATATGGAGATATTCGAATTGATTGAAAAATCAGGACATCTATTTCCGTATTACGATTATGCTCATGGTTATGGAGTTCCGCAGGCGTCATATTTTTTTGGAAAAATAATAACCAATGTAACCTCTCCTTTTGAAGTCTCATTAGTGAACGATACCATACATATCACGGTGAGTGATTTGAATGTTCAGATTGCCAATCCTCAGGATTATTTATATTACCATATTGAGGACGCTAAAGGATTTTTGAAACATTATGCCGTGGTTAAGGTTAATCAGCCTGATGTACTTCAATTGCCAATCGATCATATGAAATCAGGCGATATAGCTCGTTTTTATTATAAAAATTGTATAAAACAGTATGTACGATAATACGCAAAGAAGTTTTTTGTTTTTCATATTTCTTTTTTATCTGGTGATAGGGTTGGATGCTCAGGAAATATTGCTCGAAAGGGATTCTCAAAATAGTGCTATTTCAAAAAAAACCGGAATAAATCACAAGAGCTTTGGCTACCTATTTATTAATTATCAGGTTTATGCATTAAAATCATCGTCAAATTTGGATATTGAAACGATAAAGAGTCACAATTATTCGTTTGGCTATCGGCGTGTTTATCGGGTAACCGATCTATATTCTTTGCTTGGCGGTTTGTCTTTTTTCAATGATAGTTATACCATACATCAGGGTGTTCACAAAACATTTCCTACTTCTCAGATTCATGAATCCGAAAGAATAGTGACTTATAATTTTTCCGGCGAATTTTATAACCGGTTTATATTAAAAAAGGAATACGATTGCTTTGGTCTATTTCTCGATTTTGGTGCTTTTATTTCAGCTTCTGTTGCATCGAGGCATAAAATGTTTGATACTAGCTCTGATCCGGGTTTCTACGGAAAAACACAAGAGTTAAAAGTAAAAGGATTGAAATATATTGAACCAATTACTTATGGTTTATCCTTTAGGTTTGGCTATAACCGGATTGCAATTGTTGTACACCATCGTTTAAGAAATTGGATAAAACCTTCTTATGGTTTTGCACAACCACCTAAAACTAGTGTGGGATTAGAGCTCAGTTTGTATTAATAAATGTAATTGTAACCTAATTTCATCTATCTCGTTTATGGAAATTAGGAAGCTTATCCAAGCCACAGAGTTATGGAAAGAATTTATTAACCTTTAAATCCAAACAATAATTATGAAGAAAAAACGAATTGCTTATCTGGTTCTGATTTTATTTTCAGGCCTTTTTTAATTTTCATGTAAAAAGTCACCTCAGGGAGAGGAAGGACCCATCGGAAAAGATGCCCCTTTACTAAGAGGTTCGATTATTGGTTTTGTTAAAAACTATGATGGTTATGGCAATCAAATTTTTGATGCCAGTGGGTTTTCAGTAACCATAAAGGGAGACACAACTGCTGTGGTTCAAACAAATGCAGCCGGTCGTTATGAATTTAAAAATATTCAAACAGGTTTATACTCCCTGTCATGTGCTAAGGAAGGGTATGATACATCAAGGATATATGCGGTTCAATTTCTTGGAGGAGCTGCTCCGAAACTAGCTCCGGAAAAGCAAGTTTTTCATATTTCACCAATTGGTATCACAAGTATCAAACTTACCAATAACAACACAGTAGAGCTAAAGCTTGAAAATGCTATTGCAAATAAAAATGTATTAATAAATCTTGCATATAGTACAAAGAATTCTGTTTCTATAAATGGTAATGATTATGTTCAAGATAGGTATGTTTATACTTTTATAGATCCGAATAATACTTATACATTCAATTTATATTATCCTGACGGAAAATTTCCTTCAGGTACAAAGGTTTATATTAAAGCATACGTTTTACCACATTATTCTTCGCTCGAAATGCTACAGGATGGTAGTATCAAATATTTGAGTTACTCCCGAAAAAGTTCTGATGTTATTGAAATTACAATTCCATAAAATAAAAAAACTAAAGCTATGATAAATAAATTTTCAGTTATAATTATATTTTTACTTTCAGTCTTTTTATACTCATGCCAAAAAGAAGGTGAAATGGGATTAAAAGGAAAATTGGGAGCTAATGGACTTAGGTTTACCGGACAGTTAACCGGAGTAATTACTGCGGATGACGGATATTATAATCAAATAAATGACAAGGCCGGTTTCGTTGTTACAGCTCAAAACAACGATACAACGGTTAAAGCCACGAGCGATATAAAAGGTAATTATGTTTTAAATGGTTTAAAAACAGGAACTTTCAATATAACCATAGAACGCAAAAGCTTTGTAACTGTGAAGCAAAGCAATGTGCCTTTTCTTGGAGGTGATCAACCGGAGTATAAAAATTTCTATATTTCGAAATGGGACACGAGTACTTTTATCCTTGATTCCATTAATAATAACTTGCAAAAATGCTACTTCAAAACATCAAATTCTATCAAACACAGTTTTCAACCATTGATTATATTTCTTCATACATCAGACAATGTTTCAAATAAGGTATATACTGTTCAAAAATTAGTGTGGGGTTTTCCATATGAATACGATAATTTCTATAATTACCACCAATTATCAAATTACCTGTTTTATTTCAGAGATTTGAAAGATGCTGCATTACCAAAGGGCACTATAGTGTATGCGAAATGTTACGTAAACGGCAATAACTGGGGTGATTTTGATCCTGAAACGGGCAAAATAGTATTTTCATGGTATAGTCCGTATGGTTCTGATGTAATTTCATTTACTGCTAATTAACTTATAATTTTAAATTTCTTTTTATGAAAATATTCAATTTAAATTATTCTATCTTTCTTTTGTTGGCAGTTGCAGTTTGTTCCTGCTCAAAGGAAGGTCCGCAGGGTCCTGCAGGTGATGATGGAAAATACACACAAGGATCAATAGAGGGATATGCATCTGCATATAATCAATTTGGCCTGGAAGTTTTAACTGATAAAAATAATATCACTTTTACCGTTGAAGGTTCAAATCCCGTAATTTCCGGAAGTACAAATGACAAAGGAAAAGTATTGTTGAAAAATATCCCTTTTGGCACATACTATTTGCTTGCCTCAAAAGAAGGATATGAAAAAACTTTAATATTAAGTTTTAATGTACTAGGCGATAGTGCTGTAAACACTTTTGGAATAGTGAATCTGGTTCAGAGAAGCAATGTGAAATATTCAAATTTGGTTGTTAGTTCGGCTATCAGGTATTCATGGTATTTTACTTTTAATACTGATCAGACAAAGAAGGATGATTTTAGTCTGAGGTATTTTCTTAGCACTTCAGCACAGGTTAGTCGAGATAACTATTTATATACCGACGTTAAGAATTCTTCGAATTCTAACCAAATAATGAATATCTATCAAAATTCAGGTATTTTTTCGTTTGCAAGCGGAACTAAATTATATATTTGTTTTTATGGGTATAATCCTAAGGATAATGGTTATACCAATTTACAAACAGGATTGATGGAGTATCCAAGTTTGAGTGATACAGGAACAAACGTGGTTGAATTGATAATGCCCTAATAAATAAGTAGGGTATTGGTATTATAAATCTGATACCCCGCTTATTTCATTTTAATAAGGCACCTATCTCCAAAAGTACTTCCGGATTTTCTTCGGCAGCAGTGCCAATCACAATGATGTCTGCTCCGGCTTCAAATACTTCTTTCGCTTGTTGATAATTACGTATTCCGCCTCCTACAATAAGTGGTAATGAAATGTTCGCCTTAACTTCCGAGATAAGCGTTGAGTGTATAATTTTATTTGCTCCGCTACCTCCTTCCAGATAAATAAGTTTTAAACCTAACATTTCACCAGCCATGGCTGTTGCAACTGCAATATCAATTTTATTAAAGGGTATAGGAAATGTATTGCTCATATATTCAACAGATGTTGGTTGTCCGCAGTCAATGAGAATATAACCGGTTGGAATAATTTCCATGCCACTCTTTTTAAGGAATGGCGCGGCCTGAACATGGTTTCCGATGAGAAAATCGGCATTTCTGCCAGATAATAACGATAACAACAAAATACCATCAGCCTTGTCACAAAGCTGCAATAATGACCCCGGGAAAAGGAATACGGGAAGTTTACAATGCTGCTGAATAAGCAGAATACTTTCGTTGATTGATTTGGAGATTAAGCTTCCTCCAATAAGGATAAAGCTGATTCCGGCTAATACGGCGTTATCAAGCAATGTTAAAAGGGACGGTTCTTTG
>JANXXY010000307.1 GCA_025350365.1 Bacteroidales bacterium
TTCTTAAAATGAAATACTTAGATATATTGAAATATTTGTTTGTATTTCAACGTATTACACTTTATAAATTGCAGAAGTTAAAAAATTACCGAATTATTAAATACGCACTATGTATTTTCATTTAAGCCATTGGTTATCCAGTTCGATAGTGCCAATGGAAAGTTTTTCAGCTGAAACAATTAGTTTTGTAACCATACTTTCACTAATCGAATGATCAAAAATTTCAAAATATTCAATGCAGTAAGCATTTTCAAATTTCATCTCTTTAAATTTTGTTTCATTGTCAGCTTCATATAAATTTATATTCCCATTTAGCGTTTTTCTGGGATGAACCATCCAATCAAAAATCACATCATCTTCAACAGTAAATAGTTCAATCTCTATTTTTCCTCCTTTGGTAATGGATGATGGCCTGCCAAATTTATCTATCGCCTGATTTAGCTGAAAAGTTAATGAGTTCAGAAGATATGTATTTCCTTCAAGAATAAGTTCTGCTTTAAATATCATAGAGCAATTCATTCATGTTAATAAAAAACTTAAAAACAGAATTAGGAAGCCTGATCATATTCTGATTTCCACTCAGCCGAATCCGGATCGTCGCCTTTTGTTCCGTCAAGTTTTATTAAAAAGTTTTTTGCCGGAAAATAAGGGGTCATATGTATATCAAGATAAATTCTGTCTTTCTGCACTGGATCACGCTCAAACCTAATGAGTTTAAATTTTTCTATCAGGTTGTTGGGTCCGGTAATTCCGTTTAAGAACTTCATGATTTGCTTTTGGATATCCATTTTCGTATTTACATTGAAATTTTCGAAAGCCCTTCGGTTAAGAAAATCAATTAACACTTTTGTTACATAATCAAATACGCGAACTACAGAATACGTCTGCAAACCCAAGTTGTCGCCGTTAAAAAGTGTTTTCGCTGAAAATGCCATAACGCTTCCATATTCAAAAACCATTGGCACAAGTCCTGATTTTTCAAGTTGTGCAATTTCACTTTTCTTTAATGGAAACCGCACACCATCAACTTCATTCATGCCGCCGTGTTTTTTACCTGCTGTTACCTGTGACATTAGTGTTTTGTATATTTTTCCGGCCAACGCTGATGAAGGTGGAATATAAAGGTCTTCCTCCTCTCCCACATCCTGCGCTTTTCCTCTACCTACCAACCAATTACATGTCATTATCACGTTTGATAAATGCGCATCGCCTCCCGTTAAATTAGCTGAATCAAAAAGTTCCATTACATCATCAGGAGCATCAAGATGCTCAAAATCCGTTACAAGCATCACCTTGTTTTTATGTGCAATTTTCGCCCACTTATCTACTACTTTTTTAGAACCCAAATATCCGGGAATAACCATTAATGAGTAATTATCCCTTAGGTCAAGCCGGTCATAATTTTTATCAAGTTCCGCAGAAACAGCATCGATAAACGTAGTATTATCGAGATCTTTTAATTGATCAGGTTCAGCATTCATGAGGGATAAATTTTTTAATTTATCCGATTCTGTATTTTTTAAAAACAAATTGACGGAGCGATATGATTTTTCGAGGTCTCGTGTTGAAGAAAGAGATTTTTTTAAGTTACTTTTCAACAAACCCTGGGCAATATCCACTTTACTTTCGCAAGTCTGAATCATATCAGACACTGTAGATGAATCCTTCAAAAGACTAATCAGGAAATTTAATCTGTTTTTTAATTGTTTTCTTTCCAGTTCCCGGGAAGATTCGGTAAGAAATATCTTCTTCCTGGCCTTTTTTTCAGGATTTAAATTCTGAACCCCATCAATAGTAGTTTCCAAAATGCCGAAACCACCATATTTACTTAGCTTTAATGTGCTATTTCCCAAAATGTCGGAAACTTGTAAAGCCTCTTTTACGTCGGGTTGCTGCCCGGTTTTTTCTAATTGTTCTTTTTCCATTTTATCATTTTTTATAATAAGGCTTTTTCGGCTTCTTCCAATTCTTGAACAAGAGCCTGGAGAGCAATCAAATACTGTTGCTTTGCATCT
>JANXXY010000326.1 GCA_025350365.1 Bacteroidales bacterium
TTAGCAAACACAACACCTTTGCGTAATGGACGTACAATGGATATAATGGTAAAAAATGCCGCAGCTAATGCAATAAATATTACTATAATACCTGAAATAGAAACGAGAAGCCTAAAACTATTAAAAGAGGAAGTCATTTGCTGCCGCGCTTCATCAACTTTTATTGTTTGACCTTTGATAAGTAAATCAAGTGAAGCCAAAATATTATCAGTAAGTTTCATTACAGTTCCGCCCTCTTCAACTAAAGGAATTATATCGAAAATTACCAAAGGGTCATCATAACTGGCAAAATCTTTTAGCTTAGCCATTATTTCTTTATGCCTGGTAAAAAGAGAGTCATTTATAGCCAACACTACTTTTTGATACGTTGCCTTATCCTCATCGCTCCATTTGTTTGATTTAGATAATTCATCAAGTTTGGCTTTTACCTCTACGAAAGACTTATCATGCAAGTCCTTAAGCTTAATTTTATCTGGAGTGTCGGCCTTTTTATCAATAAACACCCAGTTTTTAATTAACATCTTTGAATTTACTACCAGGTTGGAAAGCTCATTTAAATTTGTTTGAGAAGGTCCGTATATTTCCGAAACCTCTCTGTTTAAACTGGCATTTTTACTTGTTGTAACTATGGTAAGTATCATATTTATTAGTATTGCAAAGGTCAAAATACCAAAACCAATACTCAATTTTCGCCCAATAGTGAGCTTTAAGTTTTCAAACATATGTTAAAATAGTTAAAGTTTAATACTTGGCTACTGCCATGGTTTCAAGGTTTGAATGTATTTTCAAACCATTTTTAATGCCATTTCCCGCTTTTAGTTCAAATTTAAGCTTATCTTCAATAACAACAAAATTAATAGTTGATCCATCCTCTAAAGCGCCTTTTTTTTCTGAAATTATTAACGTTTTATTTGCGCTAATTTTTGCTGTAATAGTCGATATTTCCTTGCTTTTGCCGAAGGCTACAAAAACGATATGACATTTCCCAATATCTTCAAATTTAACAAATTTCGTAACAGTAATGGGTTGTGCCCCTACCATTTTACCATTACAAAAACCTTTAACCTCATTAAATACATCAGATGATCCATAAACACCAATAATAAAATCTCCGGTCTTATAATCAGCCGGCCATTCAATTAGCCTGGTAAAATTATAAATAAATACTGCCTGGGCTTGACCTATCGTACTTTGAGCTTTTACAGTTTGCAGGCTAAACAAAACTAAGAAAATACTTAAAAATGCTAATGTTAGTTTTTTCATACGAATTATTAAAATAAAGTCCTTATTTTAAGTTGTACGACTGTAATTATTTTTGGTTACGAATTTAAGATTCCTTTTTCTGATATAATTTATTTTTATCTGAAGTTAATTATTAAAAACTCTAAAATGCACAAAAAATCTTTTGCACATTAGCTATTATCCCTTTAAGCAGGAAAAATAAGATTTTGAATATTCAATTTTGATAAGATGTAATCCCCTTGGATCAACGGATGCACCCGCATCGGATCTATTTTTTAGTTCTATAATTGACCTGAAATTTTCGAGGGTAATTTTTCCTAATCCGACCAGAATTAGAGTTCCTACAATAGCCCTTACCATGTTTCTCAAGAACCTATCGGCACAAATAGTAAACTGAATTTCAGATCCTTCTTTATTCCACATTGCATGATAAATGTGGCAATTGTTAGTTTTCACATCTGTGTGGAGCTTGCTAAAGCTGGTAAAATCAGTGTACTCCTTTAATAATGCCGAGGCATCGTTCATTAGATCAATATTAAGCGGCTTCCCGAAATGCATGGTTAAATCCTGATTGAATGGATCTTTATATTGATTTATACGATAGAGGTAAGTTCTGGAAATTGCATCAAATCGGGCATGAGCAGACGGGTGCATCAAATAAATCTGATGTGCAACTATGTCTTTTGGGAGAATGCAGTTTAGTTTATATACGAAATTAGGAATAGTGTGTATATTATCCTGAATACAATCAAAATGCGCATAAAATGAAAAAGCATGAACACCTGTATCTGTTCTGCCCGCTCCGATCGTCTCTATATTTTCACCTATTAACACAGAAAGTGATTTATTTACAATCTCCTGAACAGTAATTGAATTGGGCTGCATTTGCCATCCATGAAACTGAGTACCCTTATAACCCAGATGAATAAAATACCTGTTTACCAATGTCTTTTTTCAGATTGTTTCAAGGCTGTAAAATTATCATTTTCTGGTGATGATGCTGAAATTGTGTCATATTTTTTTGTCAGTTAGCACATGCCCTCCAAATGATGTTTCACGAAATCGCTTTAATTGTCATATCTTTAACTTTTTTTAACATCCAATAACTAAAGAATAAATTAATTTCGGCATTCAAATAGAAAGGAAGTCATCTAATAAAAAATGATGACAAATATTAATATCCAGATACTACAAAATTCAATTAAAATGAGCGAAATAGTAAATATTAAAGAGTTAAACGAACGTATACAACAGGAAAGTTCATTTGTTGACCTGCTAAACATTGAAATGGGAAAAGTAATTGTGGGACAGAAACACCTTGTTGAAAGTCTGCTTATCGGATTATTATCAGACGGTCATGTATTACTTGAAGGCGTTCCCGGTCTCGCAAAAACATTGGCTATTAAAACATTGGCAGATACAATTGATGCTCGTTTCAGTCGCATACAATTTACTCCTGATTTATTGCCTGCCGACCTTATTGGAACTATGATTTATAGTCCTAAAAACGAAGAATTCAGCGTGAAAAAAGGTCCGATTTTTGCCAATTTTATTTTGGCAGATGAAATTAACCGTTCTCCTGCAAAAGTACAAAGTGCTTTGCTCGAAGCGATGCAGGAAAAACAAGTAACCATTGGTATACACACGTATCCGTTGGAAAAACCGTTTCTTGTTCTGGCAACACAAAACCCTATAGAACAGGAAGGTACATATCCATTACCTGAAGCTCAGGTTGATCGTTTCATGTTAAAGGTAGTACTCGATTATCCCAAAAAAGAAGAAGAGCGGATGATCATCCGTCAAAATTTAGGCAAATCCTTTCCCACACCAAACCGAATATTAAGTCCGGCTGACATTTTACGGGCCCGCGACATTGTGAAGGATGTTTATATGGATGAAAAAATTGAACGATATATTCTGGATATTGTATTTGCAACAAGGTTTCCATCGGAATATAATCTGCCGAAGTTCACAAATATGATCAATTACGGAGGATCGCCTCGTGCCAGTATAAGTATGGCAATGGCTTCAAAAGCTTATGCATTTATAAAACGAAGAGGATATGTTATTCCCGAAGATATTCGGGCTGTTTGTCATGATGTACTTCGACACCGTATTGGTTTATCATACGAGGCTGAGGCAGAAAATATTACTTCTGTTGATATCATTACTGAAATATTAAACACGGTAGAAGTGCCTTAAACAAAAATTATAAGAAATGAGTAAGCTGTAGATTTTTAAAATGAGCTCATAGGCTCTTTTAATATTCATTCGATGAGAAAAGTATTTATAGTTTTATTATCGATGGTTTTTGTTTCGCCGCTTTTATCCCAACATCTGATCGGATTAAATAGAGAAGAAGTGATAAAAGAAGTAAAAACAAATAACCGGAACTTTATAATCGATAATTCCTCGGTAAACCATACCTATAAATACCTGAAATACATCGATAAAAATAGCGAACAGACTTTTCTTGTTTTTTTGTCGAAAAATGATATTTGTACCTCCACTAAGTTAATGAGTGATTATTCAAACCTGGATATTTTGAATAAAGATCTCAACAGGAAATATAAAAAAGATGGACAGGACAAATGGACATACAATTTAAGAGGAACCGCTTATGTTGTTAAATTGAAACGTGAGGAATGGTTTTTTACCATTTTCACCAGTAAAAAAGAATGACTTCATTAAAATATTAGAGAATTGGATACAACGGAGTTATTAAAACATGTACGAAAGATTGAGATAAAAACCCGCGGATTGTCAAATCAGATCTTTGCAGGCGAGTATCATAGCGCTTTTAAAGGCAGAGGAATGGCTTTTAGCGAAGTTCGTGAATATCAATATGGTGACGATATTAGAAATATTGATTGGAATGTAACTGCAAGATTCAACCATCCTTACATAAAAGTATTTGAAGAGGAACGCGAATTAACGGTGATGATGTTAATTGATGTAAGTGGTTCGCGTGATTTCGGTACAAGTCAACGCCTTAAAAAAGCGCTTTATGCTGAACTAGCTGCAGTAATTTCATTTTCAGCAACACAAAATAACGATAAAATTGGAGCTATACTTTTTACAGATAAAGTTGAGAAATTTATTCCTCCCAAAAAAGGTCGTCAGCATATTTTAAGGGTTATTCGCGAATTGATTGAATTTGAACCACAAAATAAGGGCACAAATGTTGCTGAAGGACTGCGATACCTTACTAATGCAATAAAAAAGAGAAGTATCGCTTTTGTTATTTCCGATTTTTTAAGTCCCGATTTTTCCGATGCACTTAAAATTGCCAACCGGAAACACGATCTTGTAGCCCTTCGAATATTCGACCGCCGAGAAAAGGAAATTCCGGCAATTGGTTTGATTCAGGTAAAAGATTCAGAAACAGGACATTTTGCTTGGGTAGACACCTCCAATAAAATGGTACGCGATAAATATTCGTTATGGTGGGAATTTAAGCAAAATTCATTAAATGACATGTTTTTAAGATCGGGAGTTGATAATGTAATGATACGAACCGATGAAGATTACGTTAAACCATTAATCAAACTGTTTAAGCACCGATGACCGGGTTTATATTTATGAAACACAAGATAAAAAATATTGGCTTTCTATTGTTATTATCTTTATTACCAGCTGTTTCAACAGCACAATCGATAAAGATTAAAGCTTTATTTGATTCTTCAGCTATAGTGATTGGTGATCAGATAAAATTTCGAATAGAAATTGATCAACCGAAGAATGCCAAAGTTCAATTGCCGGTTTTGGCTGACACCCTTGTTGGTAAAATCGAGATATTAAAAGTTTTTCCGGCGGATACATCTAAAAAGGGTGAAAACCTGCATATTCGTCAGGCATACTTGATAACTGGTTTTGACAGTGGATACTATCAGGTAGCGCCTCTCTCTTTTCCTTTTGAGATGGGGCAACTCAGGGACACCTTAAAATCCGCATCTGTTTTTTTGAAGGTATATTCCATGCCCTTGGATACAGCAAAAGATGTTCGTGATATCAAACCTCCCTTAAAAGCTCCATTTTCACTTATAGAAATTTGGCAATATATTCTTATTGGGTTTGGCCTTATTTTAATTGGATTTGCAATTTGGTATTTTATAAAAAAGAGCAAAAAAGAACCATTTCTAACTACAAAAAAGACGATAGAACCTCCTCATATTATAGCTATAAGGGAATTGGACAAGCTAAGAGCTGAAAAACTCTGGCAAAGCAATAAGGTAAAGGAATATTATACACGATTAACCGAGATTATCCGTGTTTATATTGAGAAGCAATTTGGCATTTATGCGTTGGAAATGACCAGCGATGAAATTGTTGAAGCTCTCAAAAGAGTTCATTTTGAGGACGAAAAATCAATAGGTTTACTTCGAACCATGTTTTATTCAGCCGATTTAGTGAAATTTGCAAAAGCAGAGCCATTGCCTGATGAAAACGAAATAAATCTATTAAACACTTATCAGTTTGTGAATAACACTCTGGTTATTGATATATATCTAAACGAACCAGATGCAGAACAACCGGTTAATTCTATTAATTCTGTTAGTCCGGCAAATACGGGTAATCCGGTTAATGTAATCCCCCAAGCTACTAAATTGACCGAAAAAAAGAAAAACTATGTATTATCCGGCTTACTTTGGCCGAAAAAAATCCCGTTCACATATCGCATAGGAATTTTATTATTTATTTTGGGCATTTTATCATATCAAGTTGTTCCTGATCTCATTTTCAATATTAAAAGAGACAAAGCTCCCACCATTAGTATATCGGAATTAAAAAAATTGGTATATGGCGATATTCCCCGCTATTTTAGCATTTCCGATGCAATGGTACCCGGCTCATCCTATGTAAAAGTTACTAAGAAAAAAAGTAGTGGCTTGGAATCATTGATATTCATCTACTATCCTGTTTTTTCTTCGGGTTTAGGAGACAGTTTAAAATCGGCCAAGGCTTATGTTATAGTAAAAGACTACCATGCAACTGATAATGAACTTAATTCTAATCAGTATTTTACATCGGGCTCTTTTAAAATTGAAGGTAAATTTTCAGGTGACCGAATTACTAGCGAAATTAGAAAGTTATTTGTTGACAAGGGTATACAAATTGAATCGGACGCACTCATTCTGGAAAGAAATTCAGATCCTTGGCCGTTAGTACTTTGTATACTCATTATAATTATAGGGTTATTAATCGGCTTTTGGGTTATTGCGTCATTTGTTCCCGAAATAGTCTTTATCCGAAAATTTTTAAATGATAAGGTGTAGGTTAAAAATGTGAACAGTATGATGAGTAGTTTAACTTTTGCAAATAGCGCTTTTCTTTTTTTACTTTTTTTGGTAATCCCAATAGTGGTTTGGTATATATTGAAGCATAACAAAATAAAACCAGCTATTCAGGTATCATCAACAGAACATCTAAGTCAACTAGGTAATACCTGGAAGGTAAAAATGAGGCATAGCACCTTTGTTTTGCGTGTTCTTGCGCTTATATTTCTAATTCTTGTTTTAGCCCGTCCACAGTCTATCAATAATTTGCGTTCTGAAACTTCGGAAGGCATCGATATCATGCTAGCGCTGGATTTATCAAGTAGTATGCTTGCCAGAGATTTCCATCCCGATCGTCTTGAAGCTGCTAAGGACGTTGCCATTGAATTTATATCAGGGAGGCCATCTGACAGGATTGGTTTAACCGTATTTAGCGCCGAAAGTTTTACGCAATGCCCTTTAACCATCGATCATGCAGTTTTAATTAACCTTTTGAAAGATATAAAAAGCGGTATGATAGAAGACGGCACGGCAATAGGTGTTGGTTTAGCTACTGCAATTAGCCGTCTCAAAGAAAGTGAAGGGAAAAGCAAAGTGATCATTCTTCTTACTGATGGGGTTAATAACCGCGGATCCATTGCCCCGGTTACCGCAGCCGAAAT
>JANXXY010000365.1 GCA_025350365.1 Bacteroidales bacterium
TTGATATCTCCCTAAAGTTCCCCGTTTAGGGATTAGAAATTCACTTGATTCCTGAATCTATTTAAATGTTTCGGTTAAAATCTTCATTTCTATTACTGGCGATATTTTTTCGTACAGAATATTATATACCGCATCGGTAATGGGCATTTTCACTTTTCGATTTTTATTAATCTCCTTAATACAAGCAACCGCATAATAACCTTCGGCAACCATATTCATTTCCAGTTGGGCCGTTTTTACGGAATATCCTTTCCCTATCATTGTTCCAAAAGTACGATTACGACTAAATTGTGAATAACATGTTACCAGAAGATCGCCCAGATAGGCCGAATTACTAGCCTTGCGCTTGCTGGCATAGGTTTGCTCCATAAAACGCTTTATCTCTTTATACCCATTGGATATCAATACGGCAAGGAAATTGTCGCCATAACCCAGTCCATGGGCTATTCCGGCTGCAATGGCAATAATATTTTTCAACACCGAAGCATATTCAATGCCATAAATATCTTTGGATAATACCGTTTTAATATACCTGCATTGAAGGTTATCCGCCATAAACCTGGCGTTTTGTTCGTCTTTGCACGCAACGGTGAGGTACGATAACCTTTCAAGTGCAACCTCTTCCGCATGACAGGGACCTGATATAATCCCAATATTATCGAAGGGAATTTTATAATGTTGATTGAAATATTCGGCTACAGTGAGGTTGTCACCGGGCACAATTCCTTTGATGGCCGAGATGATAAACTTACCTTCAAAACTTTCTTTTATGGAAGCAAGAGCATCTTTAAGGAAGGCAGCCGGGATGGCCAATATTAAAATGTCGGAATGTTTGATGGTATCATCAAGATTATCAGAAATTTTAAGCTTATCAATTTCGAAGATAACTGAGCTCAAATACTTCGGGTTGCTATGGTTTTTCTTGATGAACTTTACAGTTTCAACATTTCGGATGTACCAATTAAGTGAAGTTACATTATTCAGCAATACTTTAACCAGAGCTGTTGCCCAACTTCCACTTCCTATGACACCAATTCGGGAATGTTCATTCATTTTATTAAGTCGTAAGTATTAAAGTCGGCAGGCCGGATCAAAAAATAAATAGGACACAATGCTAGGACGACACAAAGTATAATGCCTATTGCCTGATGTTATTTTATTGCTCTACCCATTTTTTCACATCGTCCATGGTGGGATTGGCAAGCCCAAGCTTATTCTTTTTATTGAATCCGCAAAGGTCGTTAAAAAGCTTGCCGGCACTCGATTGTTTTAGGTTTTCAATTTTTGTGAAGCCCAATTTTTGAAGAACCGGAATCCATTCAACCGCGATTCCCAGATCAGTGTAAGCAGAGGCATCGTCAAGCTTTGCTTTTTTCTCGGGACGCATCTGCGGGAAGAAGAGCACATCCTGAATGGATACCTGGTTGGTCATAATCATGGTTAAACGATCAATTCCAATGCCCATGCCAGATGTTGGGGGCATTCCGTATTCCAGTGCACGAACAAAGTCATAGTCGATAAACATGGCCTCGTCGTCGCCTTTTTCTGAAAGCGCAAGCTGGTCCTTAAACCGCTCGTATTGATCAATCGGATCGTTTAATTCAGTGTAAGCATTGCACAATTCTTTGCCATTCACCATTAGCTCAAAGCGCTCGGTAAGCTCCGGATTGGTACGGTGCTTTTTGCAAAGCGGAGACATTTCAACCGGATAATCGATAACAAATGTTGGTTGAATGAAATGAGGCTCACATTTTTCTCCGAATATTTCATCAATCAGCTTGCCTTTGCCCATCGAAGGCATTAATTCAATTTCAAGACTTTTACAAACCTCCCGAAGTTGATTTTCATCCATACCGTTAATATCAATGCCCGTATATTCTTTAATCGCATCAATCATGGTGATCCGGCGGAAAGGACGTTTAAAATCGATTACCTTATCGCCAAAGATAACCTGCGTGGTGTTATGCAATGCAAGGGCGACACGTTCAATCATCTCTTCGGTAAAATCCATCATCCAGTTGTAGTCCTTGTAGGCCACATATATTTCCATAACGGTAAACTCCGGATTGTGAGTGCGATCCATACCTTCGTTACGGAAATCCTTAGAGAACTCATACACTCCTTCGAACCCTCCAACAATAAGACGTTTTAAATACAACTCGTTGGCAATTCGCAGGTAAAGGGGCATATCGAGTGCATTATGATGAGATATAAAAGGACGTGCCGTGGCTCCTCCCGGGATAGGTTGCAAAATAGGCGTTTCCACCTCCAGATATCCTTTGGAATTGAACATCTCGCGCATGGTATTGATAATCATGGCACGTTTAATAAAAACATCCTTTATGGAGGGGTTGACAATTAAATCGACGTAACGTTGGCGATACCGTTGTTCAGGATCGGTAAAGGCATCGAATATCTGTCCGTCTTTTTCTTTCACAATTGGCAATGGACGAATGGATTTGCTCAACACTTTCAGTTCATGCACATGAATGGAAATTTCACCCATTTGAGTAGTAAACACATACCCTGTAACACCAATAATATCACCGATATCGAGTAACTTTTTAAATACGGTATTGTAGAGTGTTTTGTCCTCGCCCGGGCAGATATCATCGCGTTTAATATAGATCTGAATGCGCCCGGTTTGATCTTGAATTTCAGCAAATGAAGCGCTTCCCATAATACGGCGGTTCATCACACGACCGGCAACGGAAACTTCCTGATAATTATTTAATTCGGGTTTATATTGGTCGAGAATTTCCTTGTTTGAAACGTTTACCTCATAAGCTTCGGCAGGGTATGGGTTAATTCCAAGTTTGCGCATTTCGTCGAGCGAGTTACGGCGAAAAATCTCTTGTTCACTAAGTTCTGAAAGGTTCATTTATTAAAAATTTCTGTAAACCTACATGATTTTTCCCTAAGTCACAAATAAGAGAGGTTAATGTGCAGGGCAAAAGTTATTGTATTATTTAGTTTATTTACAAAATAAAACTCTTCTTTTAACAAACCTACCCTTTATGTTATATTAATGAATAGTTACCCAATTTCGGATGAGTCGTTATTTTCAAAAATTAAAGAAGATAATACCTATGCATTTAATACTTTATTTACTAAATTTTATAAGTCGCTCTGCTATTATGCAAATAAAATTTCTGGAAAGCCCGAAAAAGCCGACGATATTGTTCAGGAATTGTTTATTCGTATCTGGGAAACAGGTTGACAATCCATATAGGGAAATCAGTTAAATCAAATTTGTGTCAACAAATGTAGGATAAACCTGAGCGTGAAAAAATTGAATGATTTTCCCTGAATTTATGGTAAGTACGATTCCATTATTTACGGTAACATCGCCGGTTACTTTTATGGTATCGGCGCTCCAGGTTGTATTTGCTGAAATAATCCCGCTAACTGAAATGTTTGTTGCATGGCTTATAATTAAGCTTGAGCAGGTAAAAACCAGAACAAGGATAATCTTACTGATAACTAATTTAGACAGAAACAGTTTCATAAAAATAGTTAAGTTATTGTTTAATGAATTTTGATTGCACTAAAGAGAATAAGAATAAAGAAATGTGATAATAGCAACTCTGCCAAGGCCTTCAACCCTGGCAGGGTTAAATAATTTGTTTGTAATATATAACCTTTATTTTCTAAAACTAACATATGTTGTTAAAAAACCTTCGTTGGTGAGCTGGCTCTTTTCCAAGTCGTCGAGTATGTCTAATTCCTCGCAGATGAGACGGGTTAACTTTTCTATTTGGCCAGTTGCCGATACTCGTTAGCCCTAGTATTGAACCTCGCATTAGTTTGAATTATAGGTTATCGCAAAATTCAGCAATTAAAGGGAAATCTATTTTCGATGCCGCAGGCCACTCTTTACGAAAAGCGGCAGGAGGGCTCGATACGAGGGTTTTAAATAGCCGACATTTAGTTTTCTAAAAAAGATAAGCCATATCACCATTTAATAATGATGAATATCACTACTTATAAAAAAAACAGGCTTAAATAATGCTTAACTTCAATTAAGTTTTAATACTATTCATTTTATCATGATTAGGTGGTTTGACTAACGTGAATAATAACTAAAAGTTTATCGAGGCCACAATTCATTAATGAAACACAGAAATGTTTAAAGTTTTTGCACATCAAATATCCGATAGTATTGATCTTGAATCGTTTGCGGCAGCCTATTCTGCCGAGTTAATTTATTCAGATCATATCGAATTATTTTATGAAGCAGGTACAGAAATATATATATCTGTGTTTAAGTACGGTGTTGCCTGTTTTTTTAATTGTGATAACGATAAAATAAGTGAGTTTATAAAATTAATATCAAACCATTGTAATTATTTCGACGATAGTGAACTAGCTAAAGAATATCACATAGAAACCCAAGGAGAGGAATTAAAATTCGGTTTTAATAAAGCTGAAATCTCATATTTTGATATTGATACCGCTAGGTTAGTTATGTTAAACATAGCACAGTCAGTTTCTCTCGACTATTATTTTCAAAAAGGCAGGATTCTGTTGGAAGAAACCAATAAGCATACTTCTTTTTTGGAAAAGAGCGGGAAACTTGCCATTTCTGATAAAGACCTTAAGAGGTTTATTGGGAAAACTCATAATTTAAAGAATGATATCGTTGAAAACTTGCACATTCTTGATTCAGTACCAAATACCCGTCAGAATGATTATTTAATAAAAATTGATTCTGAAATGAAAACGGCTCTTTTCATGGAGAAACGGTTCGACAATATTGACAAGGAATTGGAAATTATCCGCGAACATCTGGATTATTTCAGCAACTTAATCAACCATGGAAATAGTATGAAGCTTGAATGGATAGTAATTGTGCTACTGGCCATATTTGTTATAAACATTATAGTTAGCTATATAAGTTGAATGTATCGCTTTGATTATATGAATTATATATCAATCAATAAGTTAGCTGTTTAAAGTAAACTTAATTTTAATGCATGTATAAAGTAACTGCAACCCAAATATCTGACCATATTAATATAGACTCATTTCAATCGACCTATACTGCTGAACTTCTATATTCTAACTATTATGAGTTATTTTATGAAGTAGGTACGGAACAGTATATTTCAATTTTAAAATATGGCGTTGTCTGTTTTTTAAATTCCGACGAAACAAAAACAAATGAATTTATTAAAGTAATTTCTAACCATTGCAGATATTTCTATGATAGTGAGTTAAATAAAGAATATTACATTGAGCCTGATGCAACTGAAATAAAATTTGGTTTTAACAAAGCTGATCTCACCTATTGTGATATTGAAACCATGAGGCTGATTATGTTAAATGTATCCCAATCAGTTGCGCTGGACTACTATTTTCAAAAATCACGAATTCTTTTGGAAGAAACTAACAAACATACCTCTGTTTTAGAAAAATACGGAAAGCTTGCCATTTCAGACAAAAACCTAAAAAAGTTTATTGGAAAAACCCTCAACCTTAAAAATCAAATAGTTGAAAACCTGCACATTTTTGATTCAATTCCGGAAACCTGGCAAAGTGATTATTTAATCAAAATCGACATAGAATTGAAAAACGCATTATACATGGAAAAACGATCGGGAAATATTCATGAAGACCTCAAGATTATAAGGGAACATTTGGAATATTTCAGTGACATTATGCATCATAGCGCCAGCACGAAGCTTGAATTGATTGTGATTGTTTTAGTATGTATTGAAGTGTTTGATATCATTTATAGAGGTTATATTATTAAATAAGAATAAATGGTAAGATTTGAAGATATTGATAATGAGATTGGCTATAAAGCCAATATTTTGAATTAAAACTACTAAGCAAATAGATATTAAAATTATGAAGACTATATTAATGCTTTTATTTGTCCTGGTTTTTATGGTGATAATGCCATCCAATGCACAAGTAAAGATTTCGGATACAGGGAGTACTTCGCCCGGTGCATACTCCATACTGGAACTTGAAAGCACCACAAAAGGGTTTCTTGGACCCCGAGTGACTCTAACGGATTTATCCCTGGTTACACCATTAACGGGTACGGTTCCGGCAGGAATGCTTGTTTATAATACAGGTGGAACCATTACCAATGGTTATTATGTGTGGAATGGTACCAAATGGATGCCTTTTGCAACAGGTATGGGTTCAGTAAATGTGGTTGCCAAATCAGCAAATGCCACTCTTTTAAAAACAGAAACATTTATTGCTGCAAGTGGTAACATAACACTTACATTACCGGTTATTACGAGCACTGATGACGGTTTGGCAATTACAATTAAAAATATTGGCACTTATACCGATCAAATTTCTGTTGTTGGTAATAGCGCTGCCACTATCGACGCTAATGATACTGTAAAACTTTACCGTTGGAGAGCCCGCACTTTTGTTGCCTATAACGGTAACTGGCTTAGAAGGGAAAAAGATATCAATTCCGATAACGTGTTTGATGTATCTCCCACGGGGAGTTGGACAACCATAGCAGAAATCATTGGATTCCTTGGTTTACATATGGCCCAGGAAGCTGTTGTGAAACTTGATGGTGGCACTTACGAGATACCTGCAACTCAAATAATAAATTTACCATTCCATCTTACTATTCAGGGAGCCTCGTATGGAGAGGTATTTATTGTACCTGTTTCGGGAATTAGTAATACCCCATTGTTCAGGTGTCAATCCCCCTGTTCCTTTAAAATGATCGACTTCGATGGATCGTTACTTTCCCTATATGGAAATACAAGTGGCCAGGATGCCATTCATTTAGAAACAGCTGGTTCATGGTTTGAAATCAAAGATTGCACTTTCGAACATTTTAATAAAACAATAAACGTAATGGCAGCCGTCGATTTATGGTTTTTCGAGAGCGATGTGTCAAATGCAGTTGTTTCGGGGATTGAACTCGCAGCAGGTGTAGCAGATAAAATAACCTTTAAAATATCGGAAACGGATTTTACGAACTGTGCAAAAGGGATTAATATGGTGCAAGGCATGGGGTCAACTATATCAATACAAAATTGCAGTTTTTATTGTAGCGCGGGTCAAACAGGGATTGTATATATACCCCTTACTTTTTTAAACACGGCATCTATGTTTATTACCAATACGGCATGGAACAATGCAGTTGGATCCACATATATGAGTGGTTTTGATTTTACACGACCTGATGGAAGGGATGCAAATATTGAAATTCTTAACAATGCAGGTATTGGTAATAAAAACCCGCACTGTAAGATTAACGTTACGAATAACGTTTTACCGGATTCTACCAAATGTACAAGTCCAAATGTTTATTATAAAGCTAAATGGAATTCAAATAAACAGTCTGTTATTACAACAAACTGGACTATTTCTAGTTCAGTGGGCACCGTTGGCCGCATGACGTTTCAACCAAAAAATTCGAAAGACGTTGTTTTTCATATCGCCGGAAATCTATCAGTAAATAATCCCGGTTCAATAGTTAGTATTTGTATAATAAAAAATGGGGACAAAACCACCCGTTTTGGCGAAACTACCCTACGTTCTTCCTTTAAAGCAGCAACTGATGACCCATTTCAATTTTCAACAGTTGTGTATGTGCAAAATGTCAAACAAACCGATTACTTTGATTTATATGTAACTACAGACCTAGCTAGCAATTATATTACTATTCTGGATTTAAATATTTATGCAACATCACAATAATACATGACAATAATGGATGAAAAAGATGATATAGTGAGGGAGTTCTCAAAGTATTGTTCGCAATGCGATGGGCTATGCTGTAAAAGAGGAGTGTTTACTGTTTTTGGCTGGGAAATGGAAAAATTGTCACGAGAATATAAAGATTTTCAGGTTGCAGATGTGTTTGATCAAAGAGGGTCATGCAAGGATATCGCACTTGGCGGATTATGCATGTTTTATAATGGAAATGGTTGTAAATTGCCAATGAATCTTCGTCCAACTGATTGTATCTCATTCCCATTTTATCCTAAACTTAAGGAGAACGGAGGCGAATTGGAAATTGATGCTATTTTAGTACAAAATGAGTGCCCTTTCAGTGATGAAATTTCCAAAAACAAAAAACTCCTAGGCCATATGCGTAAATATTGGAACGATGTGCTAAAAAAAGCCACCAAACAAGAAATTATAGATTGGATTGGTGAGGAGGGATGTTGGTGCGAATGGTATAAAAATGCGATTGCTGTAAAATAGCCATCCTAAAAATAAATTTTATAATAGTTAAAATATGGATACAAGCATTAAGGATACCAAGGCAAAAACTAAGAAAACCGTATTAGTAGTAGACGATAGTGAGATGATGTGTTTTCTGGTAAAATCAATTCTGGAAACTGATTATCTGGTAGTGATTAAAAAAGATGGCCAGGAGGCTTTGGATTATCTGAACCAAGGTAATAGACCCAATCTTATTTTGCTTGACATGCTAATGCCAAATATGAACGGACGAACTTTTGTACGCCGTATTCATGCGAACCCAAAATATGGAAAAATTCCTGTCATTTTTCTTACAACCGTAGATAGTGTAATGCTTATCAATAGCTTCAAAAACATGGGTGTTATAGATTATATTGTTAAACCATTTATTAATGACGATTTGATTACGAGAGTTAATGAAGTGTTAAAGTCGTGATTCAAAAATAGTTGACAGCTGAGGTTAACAACTTTAAATAGATTAATTATTAATTAGTTAAAAATTGTAAAAATGATTTTAAAAAATTGATTGCCTGAAAAAACCTTATTTTTTTCAATATCCTTTAATAGAAATTAAGGTAACGTACTAACGAACCTTATTACAAATTGCCTTATTTTAATACTCAAACCTTTTATAAAAAATTTATGGAAACTACAAATAAAGATATGACAGACCCTCGATTAAAAGCTAAGAAGAAAATACTAATTGTAGATGATAGCGAGACAATTCGTTCGCTCATCGTGTCACTTCTTGAAAACGATTACGAGGTTGAAACAAAAAATGACGGACATGAAGCACTGGTTTATCTAAGTAAAGGTGATAACCCCGACCTCATTTTAACAGACATGGAAATGCCAATTATGGATGGAAGGATGTTTGCACGTCGTGTTCATGCCGATCCCAGACGCGATAAAATACCCATCATTTTTATTACATCCGTTAATAGTGCAATGCTTATCAATAGCTTCAAAGCCATAGGTATTATAGATTTTTTAATCAAACCGTTTAATAACGACGAATTAATTGCCAGAGTAAATAAAATATTACAGCCTTAATTACGTAGTATCAGAAAATTCGTTTTCATTCATAAATAGTTTAAATTCGTTTCATGAAAATGAAAAACATCAAACACTATTTTGTCTTTTCTGCTTTCTAAGTAGGATAAAACCTCCCACCCCCAATGCGGCAAGAACAAAATAAATTTCTCCTGCAATGGGAACTTCATCTAAATACAATCCCGTTCCATCATCAGGTGGCGGGTCTTGTGCAAATAAATTACTAAAAGCAAAAAACATTAGCACTAAACACAGTCCTAATTTCAATTTTTTCATTACTATAATTTATTTAAGTTAAATTATCTTAATCCCATAACTCGTTATAAGGGCAATAACTGGATTCGTACCATTTTAGCCCTCGTTAAAAAGGAGGGTTGGGGAGGTTGAAAAACATGGGGTTCGCTAATATTTCCTGATTAGAAAATGACGATTTTACCCCTGTATAATTTGTTTTCACTATAAAATGAAACAATATAGACTCCCGGATAGAAGAGGTCGGTATTATATTCCGTTATTAAATGGATGTTTTTGTTTAACAGTATTTTACCGGTTATATTACTTATATACAGCTCTCCATCAAGCTCCCGTCCGGTTTTATTTACCACATAAGCCCTTGTGCCATCTGAGTAAATTAAAACTTCGTTAACCTCATTTTTGACGACATCCAAGCCTGTGACCGATGTTTCTATTTTCTTTTTATTTAACACAAACCTCCTGGACGTATCTGTTTTTAAAGCTGTAAATATGTATTTGTTAGCAGATAATAAATCGGTTTTATTAGTTAGTAAATCGGTAATAATGATGGAATCTCCATAGGTATTGTCTGTCAACTCCAATGTGTAGGTTGCTTCCTTTTTACATTTAAAGAATACCGGAATGCTATCTTTATAATTTAAAGGCAGCGCGTTAATAACCAGTTTTATACTGTCAGTTGCTGTATAAATTTGAGAAGATTCGGTACTCAAAGTGAGCATTTTTATAGCATCCAAATTCGCCTCATATCCGGTTGTAGCATCGGTGGTGAATACAATAACCGCTTCATCAGTAAACGTGTTGGCATCATTGGATATGTGCAATTTTATAAGTGACGGTGAAATATCTTCCGACTTCAACCTGTTAGTGTTATGTGTTTTGGCGGCGTTGGCAATAGTAAGCGCTGGTGAAGCTAAGGATAAATAAACAAAAAAACCTTGCCCTGATTGGATGATATTACCTAATCCGTTAACGGATATATTGCCGGTGGTGGTGTAGGTACCATACGATCCCTTGGCTGGAAGCCAAAGATAATAGGTGCTTGTAATGCCTGTCTTAGTCCAACCCGCACCGTTCCAGTCAATAGCACATGGATAAGGATTTCCGACCAAGTTAAACTTTGCGGTAGTTGCTGACAATGCCGGGCTTACATTATTGGCATTTAATGTGCCCGTGTAGGTCGGTGTACGATCCACAGCCACGTTATGGTAATTAACCAGATATCCTTTTCCAACATTCAGGGCAGTTGCGGAGGTCGTGATATTAACCCATGCAGGAGTAGCAGGATTATAACTGTATACGTACGTTTGTACGCCGTTGAATTTATATACAGCAGCAGTGCCGCTCGTTACCGGCATTGAAACCATGTGGTAAATATAGGTTGAATCGGTATGATATTGCTCCACAGTGGCTGATGCTGATGAGGTAGAGATTAACGATCCGCTTCCATTTACAGTCGATTTTATGATCAAGCCCCCGTTTCCTCCACTATTTGTAAGTGTTGTGTTTACAGTTAGTTTTGAAGTTGGGGCGATGGTATAAATACCCGAAGCATTTATAGTAAGGTTATCACAAGTGGTCAAATTTATCGTATTCAAAGTAATACCTCCAGTATTTGAAATTACAAGATTGTGATAATCGGAGGCAGAACCCTTTAACTCTCCGGCAATTGTACCGGTAAATGTTACAATTTCAGATGCTTTTGTCCATGTGCCGTTATTAACAAGCGAACCATCATTTATAACAATATAAGGTGTTCCGCTGTTGGTGATGTATCCACCACTACTTGTAATACCCTGCCCTGATAAGCCAATTGTTGTAAAAATTAAAATACAAGCAAATATCATTTTCATAAGTATTTTTATTTAGTAAAAGCCAAATAATTATTCATGCCTTCTATTGTATAATTAATAGTGTACAAGAGCAAAATCTAGCCACAACTTTCATGTTTCGATTCATTTAAAACTATATTCTCAACTAAAGTTACCATAAACAAACTGCAGATTCAAGAAATATAACGTCTATTGGGTATAGGAATTAAGTTATTATTTACTTAACTTAATAAGAAGTGTAAAAAGGTTAAAAAAAATTAAAACCAGATAAAGTTTCATAAATGCTCAAAAATGAGATATTATTGTTTTTGTTGCTACTTCCACCAGCGTTAGGCTAAGGTTTAATCTTAGCCGAATATATCTTAACAGGCTGAGCCAGTTTTAATATAATCCAATTTCTTTCTTTTTGATTCTAATCAATAAAAGATTAGCTTTGCAAAAAAATATGATGGAGATGATGGAATACGATTACAATACTTCGCGAAAGAACCTGGTGCTTCCCGAGTATGGTAGAAACATTCAGCAAATGGTTGACCAAATTTTGGCCACTACGGACCGTGTTAAAAGAAACCAGATGACACAGGCCTTAATTAGTGTAATGGGAAACCTAAATCCTCATTTGCGAGATATTCACGATTTCAAACACAAACTTTGGGATCATATTGCCATCATGTCCGATTTCAAGCTCGATATCGATTATCCATATGACATCCCTGTTCCTGAGACTTTTCAAGCAAAACCAAAAATTGTAGATTATCCGCAATCGGCAATCCGTTACAAACATTACGGAAAAATTCTGGAACGGATGATACAAACAGCCTGCGATATGCCTGATGATGATGAACGCAGAGCCCTCATTCAGATCATCGCTAACCATATGAAAAAATCATATCTTACCTGGAATCGCGAAGCAGTGGATGATCAGGTAATTGTAAACGATTTTCTTGTACTCTCGAAAGGTCGGCTCAAACTCGATGAAACATACAGGTTGGAAGAAACGAGAGAAATTCTTAATAAAGGCAAGAAAAAAAGAGATAAAGTAATGATTCCATCACCCAAGAAGCATCGTTCGTTTTAACTGAGCTTCTGTTATGTCGAAATTTGAGATTACGGGCGGAACTCAACTTCGTGGAGAAATCCATCCTCAGGGTGCAAAAAATGAAGCATTGCAGGTTATCTGTGCTTGCTTGCTCACACCCGAACCTGTTACCATAAGCAATATTCCCGATATCAAAGACGTCAATGTTTTAATTGACCTGCTTCGCTCGTTAGGAGTTAAAATAGATAAATCAGGAGAAAAAACATATACCTTTCAGGCAGAAAATGTTCATATTGAGTTATTGAATTCGCCGGAAATTAAGGTTAAAGCTGCCAGTTTACGAGGTTCCATCATGCTTATCGGCCCTTTACTTGCCAGGTTTGGCAAAGCATATCTACCCCGACCCGGAGGAGATAAAATAGGCCGTCGTCGTTTAGATACTCATTTTATCGGGTTCGAAAAACTGGGCGCCAATTTTCACTACAATCCCACGGAAGACTATTTTCAGGTCGATGGCAGTTCGCTGAAAGGTACATACATGTTGCTCGATGAAGCCTCCGTTACCGGAACTGCAAACATACTTATGGCAGCAGTGATGGCCAAGGGCATTACTACTATTTATAATGCTGCCTGTGAACCATATATACAGCAGCTTTGCAAAATGCTCACCAGCATGGGTGCGAGAATTTCAGGTATAAGCTCCAACCTGCTCACCATCGATAGTGTGGAATACCTTACAGGATGCAACCACCAGATTCTTCCCGACATGATTGAAGTGGGCAGTTTTATAGGACTTGCAGCACTTACACATTCGGAAATTACTATAAAAAATACGTCTTTTGATAATCTTGGAATTATTCCATATTCGTTTGAACGCCTTGGTATAAAGCTTGAACGCAAAGGGGACGATATTTATATTCCAGCCCAAAACTCTTATGAGATTGAAACATTTATTGATGGTTCGATCATGAATATTGCCGATGCGCCATGGCCGGGTCTTACCCCCGACCTGCTCAGTGTTTTTTTGGTGGTGGCTACTCAGGCAAAAGGCAGTGTGCTAATCCATCAAAAGATGTTTGAAAGCCGGCTTTTCTTTGTAGATAAGCTGATCGACATGGGAGCTCAGATAATATTATGCGATCCACATCGTGCCACTGTAATTGGTCTGGACAATAAATTCCAGCTAAGAGGAACAATAATGACATCGCCTGATATTCGCGCAGGTGTGGCATTGCTTATTGCAGCATTGTCTGCTGATGGCGTAAGCACAATTCATAACATCGAACAAATTGACCGGGGTTATGAACATATTGATATTCGGCTTAATAATATTGGG
>JANXXY010000383.1 GCA_025350365.1 Bacteroidales bacterium
TCCAATATATTGACCATAATTATCAAGGGTGGTATATCCAAGTTTAGTATATAATCGCATTGCTTCAGTTTGTTTTAATCCTGTCTCAAGAATTGCTTTTGAGAAACCCCGTTCTATCGCCCATTTTTCGAGTTCGTTCAAAATCAGTTTAGCTATGCCTCGTACACGATTTTCGGGGGCAACAAACATACGCTTAATTTCTATCGAAATATCGGAGAATTCCTTAAAGCACCCACCACCTACCGGTTTGTTATCGAAATACGCGATTGCCACTGTGTTTAACGATGCCACTTTATTATACTGATAGTATTGAGACTGAATAAATCCGTTTCTGACATTTAAATCTTCATCGCGCAATGCAACCAATTTCTGAAAGTCCTTATGCTCACTTTTGGTGCGAACAATTTTTAACATTTTGTCATCATTGAAAATTATGTTGAATCACTAAAATTTCGTTTTACCAAGTTCCTTATTTAGAACACAAAATAATTTTCTTCTGTTTTAACTGATATAGATTGGTTTACATCAAACTTCATGTCATTCATCTGTTCGTCAATTAACAGGTTCAATTCGATATTTTCACCTACAGCTTCAGTTACTAAAATGGTTTGGTTCGCATCAAATTTAATGCTTTCCATCAACTCATCGGTTAATTGGTTCAACCCGCTGTTTTCTTCATTGGCATCGGTTACTAATATGGTGCGGTTTACATCGAATTTTGAATTTTCAGATAAAATATCAATTAAACCATTAAGCTCATTTTCAGCCATAATCTCTGTTGCCGTTTTAATTTCGGAAAATTTTACCGCATTATTAAGATCGAATTTAATCTTGTATTTTTCAATCAGGCTATTTGCCACTTTGTTGAATTTGGTAATTCCTCTTTCGAAAGATACGTAATAATAAGATTTCTGACCTTCGAGGCTTGTCGACATTAGCACAACTACCATTGCTACTAAAACCACTTTTTTGATAATATTTAAAGTTTTCATATTTTTTATTTTTAAGGTTGACGAAGTATAAACATCATGTATTGTGCCAAAGTATATAACAATATAAATATTAGGTATTTAATTAAATAAATACATCAAATTCCCTTAAAAAATTATGATATTTTGATACACCACATGTTCGATTTCGGTCATATAAAAAAGCTAATTTATCTATGTCATAAAACAGCTCATCCATAAAGGCCTCTTTGTATGTTTTGTATGATACTAACAATATAAACCTCTGAATTATTTGGTATTTTTTACAAGTAAGCAAAATTGTTCGATCAGTTTTTACCAGAAAAGTGTAATTTTGGCTTTTCAAAAAAATTGCTAAAGAGAAATTTTTCATTTCAAAATTTAAATGATAAAGACAAATTATATTAAACATATTAAAAATGGCATTACGTTATATTACCGCTGAGGAAGCGGCTTCTTTTGTAAATCATGGTGACAATATTGGATTTAGTGGTTTTACCCCGGCAGGTTCACCAAAAGCTGTTCCTACAGCAATAGCCGAAAGGGCAAAGGCCGAACATGAAAAAGGCAATTCTTTTAAAATTGGCATGTTTACAGGTGCTTCAACAGGCGATTCGTTGGATGGAGCATTAGCTCGTGCCAATGCCATTGCGTTCCGGACTCCTTATCAATCGAATAGAGATTTAAAGGCATTGTTAAATTCGGGCGATATCAACTATTTCGACATGCATCTATCACAACTAGCACAGGAGTTACGGTATGGTTTTCTGGGTAAAGTGAATATTGCAATTATCGAAGCCTGCGATGTAAACGAGCGTGGCGAAATTGTTCCTACTACTGGCGTAGGCATTTCACCCACTATTGCTCGCCTTGCCGATAAAATTATTGTGGAATTAAACCATAAACATACAAAAGCACTCAGAGGTGTTCACGATCTTTACGAACCGAAAGATCCACCTTACCGGAGGGAAATTCCTATTTTCAATGTGGATGACCGCTGCGGCACAGAATTTATAAAAGTGGATCCTTCAAAGATTATAGGTGTGGTTGAAACAAACCGTCCGGACGAGGTAGGAGGATTTGCGGCAGTTGATTCCATTACTGCTAAAATTGGCGAAAACGTTGCCAACTTTTTGGCCAGCCAGATAAGAAGTGGTGAGATTCCTAAAGAATTTCTTCCTATACAATCGGGTGTTGGAAACATTGCCAATGCTGTATTGGCTTCGTTAGGCACAAATCCTGATATTCCTCCTTTTAAAATGTATACCGAAGTAATTCAGGATTCAGTAATTGACCTTATGAAGAACGGAAACGTTACCTTTGCAAGTGGTTGTTCTCTTACCATAAGTCCGTCGGTACTTGAGGAAGTCTACAATAATTTCGATTTTTTCCGGAACAAATTTATCCTGCGTCCACAGGAAATATCCAATAATCCTGAAGTAATCCGCCGTTTAGGATTGATAACCATTAATACTGCTCTGGAAGCTGATGTTTTTGGAAATGTAAACAGTACTCACGTGCTGGGAAAACAAATGATGAATGGTTTAGGTGGCTCGGGCGATTTCACACGAAACAGTTTTTTCTCTATATTTACATGTCCCTCGGTAGCTAAAGGTGGAAAAATCAGCGCTATTGTTCCTATGGTAAGCCACGTCGACCATAGCGAACACTCCGTAAAAGTAATCATTACCGAACAGGGTATTGCCGACCTACGCGGTAAATCGCCTGTTCAGCGTGCACAAACCATCATCGAAAATTGTGTGCATCCGAGTTATAAAGAAATGTTGTGGGATTATATCAAACTCGCAGATAAAGTGCATACTCCGCAAACTCTCTCGGCTTGTTTCGGAATGCATGTTCAGTTTGCCAAGACGGGCGACATGCGCGAGACCCAATGGGCAGATTATATTGGTTAATATCAACCCATTGATTTATAAAAAAGCCATCCAGATTTTTTTGGATGGCTTTTTTGTGTTTTATAACAAACTAAATTTACTTTACCCGAAATTGGAAATAGTAACCTAATTAAAGTGTTGGTATATTTGCTAAATTTTTGTTCTTTTTCAATTCTGAAAATGAGAAAAAAAAGGTTTTTACCTAATTTTATTTGCAGTATTAAAAGCATACTATGAAAATTAGAATATTGATTTTATTTGGATGGATCATCTTAATTTCCAATCATATTAGCGGGAATAAAGTGACGGATAGTCTTTTTTGGGTTTTAGATAAAGCTATCGAAAACAGGGGAAATTATTTACATACGAAAACCCAGCGTATCGAAATGCTTTCCAATATACTGCATAAATCAGCAAACCTTTCATATACAGTTCAGGATGGTATTTACAATGATTTGTATAACGAATATAGTTCATTCAATTATGATTCGGCATTCTCCTATTCATTACATTTATTAAAAAATGCATATGCGTCTAAAAACGTTTTGCTTATTAACAAAGCCCGGATAAAAGTGGGGTTCTCTCTGCTCTCTGCCGGCTTATTTAAAGAAACCATTGATACGCTTTACAACATTTCATTAAAGAACCTTCCGGATACCTTAAAGCTAGATTATTATTATTTGTTGGCAAGAACCTATTTTGATATGTCAGATTTTACGGGTGATTCCTATTATGCTCCTCTATATAATACGATCGGTAAACACATGCTGGACTCGGCTTTGATGCTTTGCAATGATGGTTCTAAAAAGTATTTGAAATACAGTGGCTTGAAATATTTACGGAGCAGAGAAATAAAAAAAGCAAGGCTAACTTATGAAAGGTTGCTTAAGTTCCCTGACATGGATTTGCACGAATACGCGATTGAAGCATCCAGCCTGAGTTTTATTTACAAATTTGACAATGAACCTGATTTAGCAATTCAAATTCTTATAAAAGCTGCCATTGCCGATTTTATGGCGTCTACAAAAGAAACGGTAGCCGTTCGGCAGCTCGCTGAAATTGTATATAACAACGGCGATATAGAACGGGCATACAAATATGTAAAAGTGGCACTTGAAGATGCCCATTTTTATGGTGCGCGTCACCGGAAAATTCAGATTTCAGATATTCTTCCGAGTATTGAAGACCGGCAGCTGGAAATAGTTCAGCATCAGCGAAAAACATTTTTAATTTATTCATTATCAATTACATGCCTCTCCCTCTTGACCATTGTATTTGGAATCATCATTTTCAGACAAGTGTCAAACCTTCGAAAAGCCAAAAAATATCTATCATTTGCAAACAAACGTTTGGAGGAATCAAACAAGCGTCTGGAAGAGGCTAACCTGATCAAAGAAGAGTACATAGGTCATTTTTTTAACACGATCTCGGAATATATTGACCGGTTTGAAAAACTAAAACTCTATGTTGGTCGCAAAATAACCACCCGCCAGATGGACGATATCAAGGATATCATCTCGGCTATTGACATTAGAAAGGAACGGGAGGAATTTTATCATAATTTTGATTCCATCTTCCTGAAAATTTTTCCGCAGTTTATGTATGAGTTTAATACTTTCCTGAAGGACGAACATATCTATCCTGATTCAGGACAATTACTTACGCCTGAAGTAAGGATTTATGCGCTTATACGGCTGGGATTTGCTGATAATGAGAAAATCGCCAAATTTTTAGGGTATTCTTTAAATACCATCTACTCCTATAAAACCAAAATTAAGAACAGGCTCAAGATTCCTGTTGAGGAATTTGACAGAAAACTCATGAAAATCAGAACTGGAAATTAGGGTATTCTAAGATAAATGAACCATATTTCTTAATCATATTTTATTTACAAGTATTTTATTATCAACGTTAAGTAAATTTATAAGACTGTATTGTGGCTATAAAGATTGTACTAAGGCTGCTGTAAAATTATTTTCGTCATAAATTATTAAAAGGTAAACAGAATTCCTAACAATACTGATGTACCACAAATAATTTATATATAATGATGAAAACATTTTAACACTAACCTTAACTAAACAGCTTATGAGATAAAGCAAACCAGCACTACTAGCAACAAGAAATTGAGAAATGTGAGAACAGCATTCCTCCACCCATAGTTTTTAAAACTTAATTAATTATAAATTTATGAAAGAACCTTTTATATCTTTTAAGGTGAATGATTTTTTTCACTTAAAGAAATCATTCCCAATTATAAAACTAACAACACTTTTGCTTTTCATTATTTGCTTGCAAAGTGAAGCCATCAGCAGTTCCAGGGCACAATTACAGCAACAAAAAATAACAGGAACAGTCTCCGATGCTACTACCAACGAACCATTGGTGGGGGCTAGTATTATTATCGAAGGAACCACAACCGGAACCATAACGGATGCAAATGGAAAATATTCTTTGGAGGTTTCAGGTCAAAACGCTTTTTTGATTATCTCCTATCTTGGGTATTTATCTGAAAAAACGTCAGTTACTGGTAAAACTATTGTTGACATGAGTCTTATACCGGATGTTAAAAAACTTGACGAAGTAGTGGTTGTCGGTTATGGCACCATGCTAAAGAAAGATTTAACCGGTGCCGCAGCAAAAATTTCAGGCAAGGACTTAAATCAGGGACCTATCTCTAATCCACTTCAGCAAATAGCAGGAAAAGCGGCCGGTGTTAATGTTACCCAGGTAGGCAGTGAACCGGGTTCAGGATTAAGTGTGAGAATTCGAGGTATTACCTCATTAATCGGAGGAAACGACCCTTTGGTTGTGGTAGATGGTATACAGGGAAACATGGATTTATTAAATCAGCTATCCCCAAGTGAAATTGAATCATTCGATATATTAAAAGATGCTTCTGCCACTGCCATCTATGGCTCCAGAGGTGCACCCGGTGTTATTTTGATCACAACAAAAAAGAGCAAGGCAGGTAAATTTACGGTTGAATATAATGGTACATCTTCTATTGATGCCATTGCAAACAAACTAAAAATGATGTCTGCCGATGAATGGCGGACTCAACGTGCAGCCTGGAATGTGCCAGTTTCAACAGATCATGGCTCCAATACCGATTGGTACAATTTGTTAACCAAAACAGGCTCAACACAAAATCACACCTTGGCATTTGGCGGCGGAAGCGACAATTTCAATTATCGCATTTCAGGTGGAGCCATTTTACAGGATGGTGTTGTTCTTAACTCAAACAATAATAAATATTTGGGGCGCATCACTGCTACTCAAAAAGCGTTTGACAACAAATTAACGCTTACCATGAACCTCAACAGCGAAGTTGAAAATGCCAGAAATAGTCCTGGCGGTGTTGGCCGGGCCGGGTATTTTTCAAATACCATCTCGAATGCCTATGAGGCAAGACCTACAGATCCCGCATTGAACCCTGACAGATCATTTTTCTTTGATAATTCTGTTTTTCAGTATATTAATCCATATGCTGTCGCAAAAACTGTAACAAATGAGGTTCAGACCAACAACTTATTTGGCAGTTTCAGAGCCGACTACGAATTAACGAAAGGGTTAACGGCAGGCTGGTTTGGAAGTATGCGCAAAGTGGACAGATATACAGGATATTATGCTCCTTATATTTCAACCCTCGACGCTGCAAGAACGGCGAATGGATTGGCTAACATCGCTACCAATTTGCAAACTGAAAGGCTGCAGGATATTAGCCTTAACTACAAGAAGTCCATTGGCAGTCATAATTTCGATGGCATTGTGGTATATGAATGGCAAAATCAATTGTATCAGGGTAATTTTGTACAGGAACGGAATTTTCCTGCAGACATAACAACGTATAATGCACTTCAATTTGGTTCCAGTGCTCCTGCCTTTATCAATGGTGGCGACAGATCGTCGTATAAAAACGACAGAACCCTGGTCTCCTATCTGGGTCGCATAAACTATGGTTTTATGGATCGTTACCTTTTAACTGTAAGTCTTCGACGTGACGGCTCATCTGTTTTTGGATCCAATAACAAATGGGGTAACTTCCCATCAGTGGCAATTGCCTGGAAGATCAATGAAGAATCGTTTATGTCTAATGTAAAAGTGATCAGTACACTTAAATTACGTGGGGGTTATGGTGTTACCGGTAATCAGCAAGGATTGGGTCCACAAAATTCACTTCAACTGGTTGGAAGTTCAGGACAAGTTTATTTCAATGGCGGTCAGATTACCAATTATGGAGTTACCCAAAATGCCAATCCCGATTTAAAATGGGAAACTCGCTACCAGTCAAATATTGGTATTGATTTCGGGCTTTTCGACAATAGGCTTACAGGTACTGTAGATGCTTATGATGCAACTACCAAAAACCTTCTGTTCAACTATAATGTACCTACCCCTCCATATCCTTATACAACCATGGTTGCCAACGTTGGAAGTATTTCAAACAAGGGCATAGAGGTAACACTCAACTACCAGGTTATTAAGACAAAAGATATGACCCTTAATCTTGGTGGAAATGTTTCTTTCCTTCAGAACAAAGTACTGGAACTTAGCGGTAATTTAAATGGGATTTCTTTGAACAGCGATACTGTTTCATGGGGTAATTTTACCAATAACCTAGGCGCTCCAATCTACTTAATTAAAGGACAGCCCGTTGGTACTTTTAATATTATTCGCCACGATGGCATAGATGCAGCTGGGGCTGAAACAGTTGTGGATAGAAACGGCGACGGTAAAATTGATACCGGAGATAAAAGTCCCGATCGTTTTAATGAAGGATCGGCTTTACCAAAATACACCTTCTCATTTACTCCAAACTTTACCTATAAAAATTTCGATATATCAATGGTTTGGAGAGGTTCGGGAGGTAACAAGATTTACAATTTCATCAATCAGCACTATAGCTTTTTTGAAACTCTTGGAAAATCTAACCTGCTGGAAAGTGCCACCGCAAAAGGATTGTTTACGTCAAAATACGGATCTGATTTATGGTTGGAAGATGGATCGTTCATTCGTTTTGAAAACCTTACCATGGGATATCGTTTTGAAACAAAAAATTTAAAATATATCAGTGGTTTACGGATTTCCTTTACGGCTAACAACCTTGCGTTGATAACAAAATATACTGGTTTAGATCCGGAAATCAACGTTAATGGGGCAAATGGATTTGGTACCGATGGAGGAATGTATCCTCGTACGAGAACCTTTGCAATTGGATTAAACGTCATATTTAAATAATTTAAACTTATTAGCTAATGAAAAAGATACTCTTAATAGTTTCATTTACTTTATTACTTTTTCAGAATTGTACTAAAGTTGACGAACATGTTTACGATAAATACGCTTCCACCGAATTTTATGCCTTACCCAGAGGAGCTGATGCCGCGCTTGCCGGTGTTTACGCCCAAATTCCGGGTAACTGGGGTGGAAAAGGCTATTTTGGGGCAGATCAGGGCTGGTCTGACCTGAACATCATGACCTCTGACGAGGCAGTGATACCTCATCGCAAATCAGGCGACTGGGAACTCAATTATGCACAATTATACATGCGTGAATGGTTACCAAGCGAAGCATATATTTGGACTGTATGGCAATGGCTATATAACAATGCCATTTTCTCGGCCAATTTAGCGGTCGACCAGTTATCAAATGCAAAAGCCGATCCTTCAAAAATAGCTGAGGCAAAAGTTTTGCGTGCATTTTTTTATTATTTGGCCATTGATGCTTTTGGTGATGTGCCATTTTTTACAAATAATAATTTGCCACCTTCAAGTATCCCACAAGCAAAACGTGCTGACGTATATAAATTTATTGTTGATGAATTAACGGCAAATATTGATCAGCTTCCTACTCAAAAAGGGGGTAACTATTACGGCAGATTTAACAAGATGTCAGGTTATGCATTGCTGGCAAAAGTTTATCTGAACGGAGAAGTATTTACAGGAACCCCTAAGTATACGGATTGTATTGCTGCCTGCGACAAGATTATCAATGAAGGAGGTTATTCACTGCATCCTGGAGCTGCCAATGTTAGTAGTCCATTGGGTTATAAATATTTTGAATTGTTCGGAGATGTTTGTCCCGATGATGAAACCATTCTTGCTATCCCTATTACTGTTGACGTAGTAGGTAGAAATATAGCCACTGTGCGCAGTTTACGCAGCACCGACGGGGCTTTGTTAGTTGCATCGGGTGTGGGTTCATGGAATGGAACTGTCATTCCTCCGGATGTGATTGCTAAATTTGATCCTAAAGACATACGGATACAGCAATTCAGATACGGTGCTTCTCCAAATGGCCCTAAACCTGCAGGATATTTGATTTACAACAATGAACTAACTAACATTGAAAACCCAGGTGCTATGTCTAATGATGGTGCCAGAAGTCAAAAATGGCTTCCTGCAGCACCAGCAAATGGAGGAGGATCTTCTAACGACTTCGCAATCTATCGTTATGCCGACATCCTTTTAATGAAAGCCGAATGTCTTCTTCGTACCAATGGAAGCAATGGTGATGCCAATGATCTGGTTACTCAGGTGAGGGTTCGTGCAGGACTTTCAGCTTTGCCGACTCCACTTACACTAAAAAATGTATATGATGAACGCGGATTTGAACTGACTTGGGAAGGCTTTCGCCGTCAGGACATGATTCGGTTTGGTACTTTTACCCAACAACATGGAGGTGGGTTTGCGCTTGATGGTAAAACAATTAATGTGGTAGTTCCCGCTGTGGATGAACATTTTAAATTGTTCCCAATACCAACAAACGCAATCAATGCAAACAGTTTGTTGAAACAAAATCCAGGATACTAGTTTAACTAATTATTAACAACATAAATATGAGTTTTATGAAAAGATTACTAAATAAACTTTTTTTCATAAGCACTTTATTGTCACTAGCTTTGGTAGGCTGTAAAAAGGAAGAAACCCCCACCGTTTAAAAGGTGGTTACGTTTCCTTCTTCTTCTGCCCTCAAATCTACTGTCAGTTCAGTGACTTTGGCAGCAACCGATTCTGCATCTTCAACCAGTACTATGGATTTATCGTGGCCTGCAGTAGACTATGGTATCCCTACACAGGTGACCTATACCTTGTATTTTGACATTCCCTCCGATACCATCGGATCTGCTCCATGGGGAAAAGCTGTTAAAACAGTAGTTGGCGTTGATGCATTGACAAAATCCTTCACTACAAAAGCGCTGAATACTATTGCTTTACAATTAGGCTTGCTTCCCGACCAAACAAGTCTGATGGTAATGCATGTTGAAGCCTTTGCTGACAGATCGGTATATTCCAATAGTGTGGCACTTTCGGTTAAACCTTACAAGCCTTATGTTAAACCTGTTGATTTGCCAATTCAGTATTTATATATTGCCGGCGATTTTCAAGGGTGGAATATCAATGGAGCAGTTCCTCTGGCGTCGACCATTAAAACAAATACTAAATTTGAAGGGTATATTTACATTAAAGATGGAGGAACTTTCGAATACAAATCGTATGCTGTACTAGGTAACTGGAATTCTGAATCATATGGAGATGCCAGTGATGGAACATCGGGTATCTTACATAGAGCCATGTATGCAGGAGGTAATTTTAAAGCTCCTAAAGCAGGCTATTATGAAATCGGAATTAATATCCCCGATAGTACCTGGAAACAAACAGCCACCACCTGGTCAATCCTTGGTGATGCAACTCCTGGTGGATGGAGCACAGATACCCAGTTGACATATGATGTTAACAAACAGGTATGGATGGTGAAAGCCGATATGAAAACCGCCGGTTCATTTAAATTCAGAGCCAACAATGATTGGAAAATTGATTTTGGCATTGATGCTAAAGGCAAACTTGCTTACGCCGACAATACATTTTTCGGATATACTGAGGGGATCAACAATATAACAGTCCCTGCTGACGGAAATTATACTATAACGCTTGATCTGAGTCATGCAGGAGCGTATACGTATTCTGCAATAAAAAATTAACAGATTGCTTTTATAACATCAGCGATTAGGAATCTTTGAAAGAAATTTGGATCAAAAAACTTTCAAAGATTCCCTAAACGTCTGATTTGATAAGTGAAAGGATCTTTTAATCTTAATTAAATTAATTTCGAATGAAGATTGACTTTTTAAAAGACGCAAAAATTATGAGCCGACTCTCACTTCTGTTGATGTTTTGGATGATATTGAGTTGTTCCAAAAATGCTGATTCAACACCAAAACCAATTCCAAATCCTACCGGTGAACCAACTCAATACGGAACACCTTTTACCGGAGTGCCTGATAAGCGGGATGCTTCTATATACCAGGTAAATATGCGCAGTTTCAGCGCTACACGAGATTTCAAAGGAGTTACTAATCGACTTGATAACATTAAAGCGCTAGGAATCAATGTTATTTACCTTATGCCAATTTATCCTGTGGGTCAGCAAAAATCAGTTAATTCACCCTATTGTGTGAAGGACTATAAGGCCGTTGGAACTGAGTTTGGATCGCTTACTGGTTTAAGGGCGCTAATCGATGGAGCTCATAGCAGAAATATGGCCGTAATACTCGATTTTGTTGCCAATCATACCTCATGGGATAATGCCTGGATAACAACAAATCCAAACTGGTATCTTCACGACACCAAAGGCAATATTGTAAGCCCTAATGGATGGTCGGACGTGGCTCAATTAGATTTTACAAACCAGGATATGCGACTGTCATTAATAAAAGCAATGAAATTTTGGGTGTATACTGCCAATTGCGATGGTTTTAGATGCGATTATACTGATGGACCTCCTGTTGATTTCTGGAAACAAGCGATCGATACCTTAAAAAATATTACTACACATAAACTATTAATGCTGGCCGAGGGAAGCCGGAGTGGAAACTATTCAGCCGGTTTTGATTATAATTTTGGATTTAATTTCTTTGGTGTTTTAAAAGGTATTTTTAGCAGCAATGCTTCAGTAAGTCAAATTGATAACTTAAACACATCAGATAATACCGGAACTTCCGGAGGCCAGCAAATGATTCGGTATACCACCAATCACGATGTGAATAGTTCGGATGGTACTCCTCTGGATCTTTTTGGCGGAAAAACAGGATCGATGGCAGCCTTTGTTGTAGTTGCGTATATGAATAGTGTGCCTTTTATTTACAATGGGCAAGAAGTAGCCACTCCCATTCGATTGACATTCCCCTTTACATCAACCACCATTGACTGGACCATAAATCCGGATGTAACAACCGAATACACCAAAATATTAACCTTTAGAAATACCAGCACAGCCATAAGACGTGGTGCATTGACTTCATACAGCAGCAATGATGTTTGTGCTTTTTCAAAAACATCTGATACCGAAACAGCACTGGTGTTTTCTAACCTAAGAAATGCAACCATTAATTATACAGTTCCGGCAACACTTTCCGGCACTATATGGAAAGATGCATTTGATGGTACTGCTATAACCCTGGGTTCCAAGGTTTCGTTGCAACCTTATTCATACATGGTATTAAAAAATAAATAAGAATCGTATGCTTATAAGCCGTGAATATTAGGCCTATATAAAATACTATATCTCCATAAAACTCATTTAAAACATACAAATTGGTAGTTTGTATTTTCTCAATTAGTCTGTTTGGTTAAGCTTTTCCAGGGAGTAAAATCCCTGGAAAGCTTTTCTTAAAATCGTGTTTTAGTAAATATCTCCATTTTATTGAAATCAGATTTATACCAAGCCACCATTTTCAAAAGTTCATCTTGTTCCAAAAACCCGAAAATAATAAAATTTCAGGATATTTATTTTAAATTATAACTATATGCATCATAAATCATTGTCTATAAATTACTTTTTAAAGTCATGGATAATTTTCGTTCTTTTTTCAAATTCTATTTTTGCTCAGAATATGGATAAGCCATCTTCGGTTCGTCCCTGGAAAGGATTTGCGATTTTGGGCAACGGAAATCTTTGTGCAGTTTATTCTGATGATTTACGAACAAAAGGAAGCGGTATTCAAGGCCTATATTATGAAAATTATACCTGTAGTTACATTGGGTCAACATATACCCGTCTGTTCCACTCTGAAATGAATACTCCCCTTAAAACAATAAAAAAAGATTCCATTGGAATGTCTAATTTCTTTACTTCTTCCACACATTCCTATTATGAAAACTCCATGGAAGAAGAGGTCAACTGTTTTGTCCATCCCAAGGACGGAATTGTTTTAACTATTGGGGTTTCAGGTAATTCAACAAAAACAACCCAAACAACTTATCTTCTATTAAAAAAAAGGATCATCACCGACCGCGAAACGAACTTGTTATCTGTTAAAATTGAGAAAGGATTGGTTATTGCGGAATGGTCCAATCATACATTTATGGCCATTGGGTGTAAAAATCCAATCCAAACTTTTTCGGTAAAAGATTCGATAGTTGCAGTTTCAGGAAAAATCCATTCAAAGGAGAAAATTGAAATTGTAATCACCATGGATAAAACTTCCGAAAGTGCTTTAATAAACATGAACAGGTTATTAGCATTGAAGGATCTTTCGTCTTCAGCAATGGATTATTGGAATGCCTGGGTAAATAAGGGGGATGTACCAAAATTTCAACATCAGGACGAAAAACATTATACCGAATATTATAAACGCAACCTTTATTGTGCCAGAGCTGCGATTCTGGGCGGGTTTGTTCCAGCCGATATCACAGGTTTTTTCGTTACTAACCATATGCCACAGTTATATCCACGCGATGCAATGATGTGTGCAAGAGTGTTTCTGTTAACTGGCCATGCAGATGAAGCCAAAGAGATTATTGCCTTTTGGGCAAATCGAAAAATCGCGATGAAAAGTAAGGGTGAATGGTATGCAAGATATGATGCTTATACCCATGCAGCAGATGCCGGCGCTGGTGCAGGTG
>JANXXY010000412.1 GCA_025350365.1 Bacteroidales bacterium
GAAGTAGTTCAATATCTATCAAAGTTGCTTTTCGAATGGTAACCATTGTTGCTTTTTTATTCCATTCAAATATACAATAGTTCGTTAATTGAAAAACCATTGTTCATTATATCTACCTCGCATTTTTTTTGGGTATATAAACTCCCGCCAATGAAAACTCTGTGCCGGCGTCCATTTGAACATCCACGAAAGTGCCAATAAGGTTATTATTGCCAGAGGATATGCGAACGTTGATCTTACCTTCAGTTAAACCTGACAGATGAACGCCTTTTCGATCGAATCCGGTAACCAGTACACGCATGGTTTTGCCTACTTGTTGCTTGTTATATGCAGCCGAATGTTTTTCGAGCTCCTTTGTAAGCGAATGGAACCGTTGTTTTTTAACGTCATGCGGAATATTATCAATCCATCGGGAACTCACAGCCCCAGGTCGGGGTGAGTATTGAGCTATGTAAGCCATATTGAATTGAAACTCTTCAAATGCCTCAACCGTATGCTGAAACTGCTCGTCGGTTTCGCCTGTAAAGCCAACAATGATATCAGTAAATATCGTGGCCGAAGGTAATTTCGCACGAATGTATTGCACAATATTGCGGTATTCTGACACTTTGTGATTGCGGTTCATGTGTATTAACACTTTATCATCACCACTTTGTAACGGCAAATGAATTTGCTTGGCTAACACGGTGTAATTGGCTACCACATCAATTACTTCCATTGTCATATCACGGGGATGAGGCGACGTGAAATAGGTTAAAAACTCCGTTCCATGGCTGCGACCCAATTCGCCAATCTCCCGAAGTAACTGAGGGAATGAAATCTCGGAACCTTTCTTGTCCAAACCATACGAGTTTACATTTTGCCCAAGCAAAGTGATGGATTTATACCCGCATTCCACCAAAGTTCGAACTTCAGCAATAATTTCGTTTGAGTCGCGTGATACTTCACGGCCACGTGTATACGGCACCGCACAGAAGGTACAAAATTTGTCGCATCCGTTTTGGATGGGAACAAAAGCCTCGAAGGTTGAGGAATATTGTGGTTGAACATTCCATACCTGATGGACACCGTTCTCCGCATTATAAAAGTATTGCTGATTTCGCAATCCCATGGGTGTAACAATGCCGTTCTGACTAATAAGTTCGGGCAATTGAGCCAACTCATTCATCGGAAAAACCATGTCGAATAACTTCAGGAATTTCTCCTTATCGGAAGGAAGAATACAACCCGACACAAAGGTAAGCACCGGTTTTCGGTCTTTCATTTTATTCCATTTGTGAATGCGCGAGTATACCTTATTGATGGCTCCCTGGCGAACTGAACAGGCAACAATGCCCAGGATCGAGGCTTCGTCTTCGTTGTCGGTGCGGGAAAGACCCATATCGTTGAGCACAGTGATAACCTTTTCGCTATCCGACAGATTCATTTGACAACCTAAAGTAATGATATGATAATACATTGAAATAAGATTAAAAATGCTTCCCAACACCAGCCCATTAAAAAGGGCTATCTGGGCTCGTGCATCGTGTACTAGCTTTTTAAATGGTTGTGTTTATAAATAGCAACCAATCGAATATTTCCATCGATAACCATTAAGAAACAAAAATGTTTTGAATGAACCATTTAACTTCGTATGCTCGCCACTTAGCCGGAGGCGATATTGAGCGAAGAGAATAACCAGTGGAATTGGTAGTTCGCATAGTTTAATCAACAACAATTTCCATCGCAAATTTGGGGAAATAATACTATTTGGTATTTTTTATTACCTTCATAGTATGTTTGTTTAATTCTTCTTCCATGAAAAAATTAATGGTTCTTTTAGCCCTTTTTAATGCTGGTAGCATTTATTCGCAAACCATGAATGATATAAAAGGATGGAGAGATGCAGAATGGGGTATGTCAGCTGACACAATTAAGAACTTGTTTGCCAAAGAAAATATAATAGAAAATAAGGCCAAGCAAGGGGCACATCTTTTTAATCTTTTAAAAATTGAAGAATTTAATATTAGTGGTTATAATTATGAAGTTAATTTTTTCTTTACCGGGAACACATACAGATTGAATCAAATTACTTTGACCAGAACATTGGGATTTTCTGAGATAACCTCATTAGAATCACTTTTAATTGAAAAATATGGAAACCCTATTTTTAAAGTAGAACATCCTTATTTATGTAAATGGAATTTCCCCAGTACCTTTATTGAAATTGATTTTGTTGAAGATATAAGTAAAGCGATCATAACATATAAGCAATCTGAATAAATCAATCTATCAAATATAGTCAGTAAACCCTTATTTTTTTAATCCCTCAATAGAAAATTTGAAGATTCGCACTATTGGATATAAAAATTTGGTACTCTTCATTTTAAAAATGCATTTGATGTTAAATTGTTATTTTGTTAAAAATGAGTATTTTTGCATAAATAAGATACAGAATGTCAGACGATTTTAAAGAAAAATATATCAATCCGTTTACGGATTATGGCTTTAAAAGACTTTTTGGAGAGGAGCCAAGTAAGGAATTGTTACTTGACTTTTTGAAC
>JANXXY010000414.1 GCA_025350365.1 Bacteroidales bacterium
TGCTCGAAGAAGAAATCCTGCAATTCGTAAATATCCTTAGATGATAGGTTCGACGAAAAATCAAAGAAATCATCGATAGATTTTAATAATTCATCGAACGATATGTAGCCGTCTCCATCCCTGTCTACCGATTTAAATTTAGCCGGAATAGGCTGAGAAGGTTTTCCGGAATACCGGTTTTGAGCTCTATGCATCAAAAGAAATATTTCAACATCTTTACGATTAATTGCTTCAGTATTTAAAGTGGCGCCAAATTTATCTTTATCAAGTTCCACGCCGTTATTATCAACCATAGCTCCAACCCTTGTATGTAAATCCTTATCCAAATAATTTGGAACACCATCTTTATCATCATCAAGCGGACAGCCCACGGAATCAACGGGAACTCCCTGAGGTGTTCCAAAACACTTATCCATAAGATCTTTTACACCATCGTTGTCTTCATCCCCAAACATCGCGTAATCAAAGTCAACTTCAGCAAAAAGTTTATTTATAGTGATGGTTTTAGCATCTGAAAATAAATCGAGGTGCAGCGTAAAGTAGGTCATAGAAAACATGTCGTTTCTTCCGTTTCCTCCATTCTTAGAGTTAACACCATCAATATTCTGCGTAAATGTAAAATGATATGATTGTGCTATACGAAGGTTTACACGCTCGGAAACAGCAAAATCAATTCCTATATCCAGAGGAATCGCAAATGTGTTTTGTGAGTAATTTCCTTTGTTAAAAGTTCGAAGGTCAGTCTCATATTTGTAATCGCGCTTTATTATTTCGTTGGGCAGTATATTTTTATCTTTCTCACTAATATTCCGTATCGACCCATCAGACCAATAATGATAGAGAACTCCCTTTTGGTCTTTCCAATCAGTTGTCAAATCAGTTTTTGAGTTGAATGAAATATTTTCCAACCCAAGCGATATAAAAGGACGAACAGGACTTTTTTTAATTAGATGTCGAAAATCGTATTGTATATTTAGCCCAAAACTAATAATATCTGACGAAAAGTTGCGGTTGTGTAATGTATCTATTGATTGCTCATTGCCTGTTAATGTGCCAAGAATCAAGGCAAAGTTTGTTTTGAAATAATGTTTATTATCAAGGAATGTTCCAACATTAAGCCGATACGCTGGTATTCCGACATTTGGGGTTCGGTTGTTGTTTCGTATATCGCCAAGGAAATTTAATACGCCAATACCAAAACCAAGAACAGGTTTGTAAACAGGATTTTCAACCTTTACTTCTTCGCGCAACTTCGATTTAAAGTATTCTTCTTCAACATCTATCTGGGCAAAGACAGATAAAGAATTTACGAGAAGTGAAAAAACAAGTAAAAGTTTGAATCGTTTCATTAATTTTTTGATTGAATCGGTATATTACTGGTACCATCTTTGATTACCCATCATTAATGCCTCCTGAACGGTTATCCGTTTACCATCGTTATAGGCAGATATAAAAGCATCGTTAATGGAGGTTGTATTCCACAAATGTACCCTATAATCTCTGGCAACTCTGTAAGCGTTAAAGGAGCCTACCGAATATTTTATCCAGCCATCATGTTTTTCTTTCATAACTAACGTGTCCAACTGGAATTTTTTAAAATAACTTTTAGTATTTACGGGTCTATGGCCAGCAGCAATTTGAACCCTGAAATACATTCCTGTTTGTGGTTCAAGTAAATCAGCCACTTGGGTTTGGATTACAACTGACCTCTCAGAAGTAGCAGTTATCTTATTTTTAGCAGCAATATTTTTGTTTTCGGCGTTAGTTTCAGATGTAATTTTCTTCTCAGGATCAGAATTTTCAACTACTTGTGTTGGTTCCTGGATTACTGTTGTGTTTTGGGCAAATCCATGAGTTATATTTATTTGCTGTTGTAAAATATTTTTGACCAAATCGGGAGTAAGATTGGCCAAACTGACTTCCTTCTCTATTACATTAATACTTTGTGTTTTATCATCAATAATATAAGAAAAAACACCCTTAATTGCAGGTTGTTTGACATTGGTATTTTTCATGGGAATGAGCTTGTAACTAACGGTAAAGAAAGGATCGGCCGGGAGATTCATCCACAAAAATTTTGCTTTGTTATCCTTAAATGTAAAAACTCCGTCTTTATTCTCTATAGCCAATGCTGTGTAGCCTGTTGGCACAATCTCTTCAATCTTAGCAAACTTCTTAAGGCTTTCCTTATTTACGAGCAAAGTAATCAGATATTCTTTATTTAAATCCGACCATATCGGGGTCTGGCGAATACAAGCAAGATCGCCCGGTGAAGTTGCACCTAACTGAGGTAATGCTGATCTTCCGAAAT
>JANXXY010000453.1 GCA_025350365.1 Bacteroidales bacterium
TTTATTTTGTTTGCAAGAGATTGTATGGTCTGTTTTGTAACCAGTTCAAAAAATCCTTCTCTTACCGGTAAATAGTCGTCGTGCAATGGACACGGAGTATTACCATCGCACCGTTTTAATCCGAACCCACATTTCGAAAAAATTTTTTCACCTTCCATAACGCGGATTACCTGATATAATGTCAATGGAGCAGCAGAATCATCAAAGAAAAATCCTCCTCCTCTGCCTTTCATCGATAAAATTAATTCCGCACGGGTTAAGCTTTGTAAAATCTTGGCAGTAAATTGTTCGGGTGAATCAATGTGTTTTGCGATTTCTTTATACCCCGGTCTTTTACCTTCCTTGCTTTGAATATAAACATAAACCAAAGCCCTAATGGCATATTCTGTAGTTTTTCCTAACATATTATCAGTTAAGCTTTTGCATACATTTACGCTCTATGGCTTTTGGGAAACAATTTATTAACAAATATACCATTTATTTTATAAAAAGATATACAAGTCTTTTTATAAAATTTTGTAGTATTTGCTGATAGAAAAAATTGTGAAGATGATAACATATTATGAAGATGCAATTCCTAACCTTTTCCTTTTCCTTTTGTTTAAATTATACTGAAGTTGATATAATTAAAACACAAAACGGCAGAACGTATTAGAGTAAAATAAATACACTAACAAACAGCATAATAGTAATGGATAATTTTCTTGCTGCACGGCTCCAAATGACCGTTTCTTTTGTATTCCATATTGTTTTTGCCTGTATTGGCATGACGATGCCCTGGTTAATGTTTATGGCTGAATTGAAATGGATAAAAACTGGTAAGCAGGTATATCTGAATTTGGCTAAGGCCTGGTCAAAAGGAGTTGCCATTTTCTTTGCTGTTGGGGCTGTATCCGGCACAGTATTGTCGTTCGAATTAGGATTGTTATGGCCAAAATTCATGGAACATGCCGGACCTATAATAGGCATGCCTTTCTCCTGGGAAGGAACCGCTTTCTTTATGGAAGCTATTGCCCTGGGTCTTTTTTTATATGGATGGAAGCGTGTGAACAAATGGGTACATCTGATCTCTGGCCTTGTGGTTGGTATTGCAGGGGTTTTATCGGGGATATTTGTGGTAGCAGCTAATTCCTGGATGAATAGCCCGGCGGGTTTTGATTGGGTGAATGGACACGCCATCAATATTGACCCGGTAAAGGCCATGTTCAACAAAGCCTGGTTTCAACAAGCGTTGCACATGACGATTGCAGCTTTTGCCTCAACAAGTTTTGCCGTGGCCGGCATACACGCTCTCATGCTGCTTCGTTACAAAAATAATGAGTTTCATCGCAAAGCTATACGCATAGCCCTCGTTTTTGGTGCGGTGGCAGCTCTTTTGCAACCCATAAGTGGCGATATATCGGCAAAAAATGTAGCTAAACTCCAACCGGCAAAATTGGCTGCAATGGAATCGTTATTTAAAACTTCAAAACCTGCCCCTCTTGTAATTGGCGGTATACCTGACGTTAAAGAAGAGAAGGTGAAATACGGTTTGCATATCCCCCAAATATTGAGCTTTCTAGCTCATGGAGATTTTAATGCGGAGGTGGAAGGGCTGGATAAGACCAAAAAAGAGGATTGGCCACCGGTATTGATTGTTCATTTTGCATTTCAAATAATGGTACTGATGGGTATGTTAATGGTGGGCGCAGGATTTTTATATCTATTTTTTAGATTTAAATGGAGCGAAAATCTTGAAAAAAGATGGTGGCTTAAAACGTTGGTTTGCCTAACACCCGTCGGATTTATTGCGGTTGAAGCCGGGTGGATAGTAACTGAAGTGGGACGGCAACCATGGATTATTTACGGCATTATGAAAACCAGCGACGCTGTTACTCCAATGCCAGGCATTCAATATCCTTTTTACCTGATCACATTGATTTACCTGTTTTTAACCTTTGTTGTTTTTTGGCTGATGCGCCGACAAATAATAGCCATTCATACAAATCCTCAAAACATCGATACTCATGACTAGCTTTATCATATTCGTTTTAGGAATAGCGGTTTTGTTTTATGTACTTCTTGGAGGCGCTGATTTTGGCGCTGGGATAGTAGAAATATTTACAGGTAAGAAAGGCGCTGATACCATTTCAAAAGCAATAGCTCCTGTTTGGGAAGCAAACCATATTTGGCTTATTTTGGCTATTGTGATACTTCTTAATGGGTTTCCTCACGTTTTTGCTACACTTACTACTTATTTACACATTCCTCTTTTGATTATTCTAATAGGTATTATTTTCAGAGGAACTGCCTTTACATTTCGATATTACGACACCATACAAGAAAATACTCATAACTATTACACGGTATTATTCAGAATATCAAGCTTGTTAACACCCTTTTTCTTCGGCGTTACCTTAGGGGCAATAATTCTGGGACATATTCCTGCCAACGTCAATGGAACGTTTTACGAAATATTTATTTCACCATGGTTAAACGTTTTTACACTCACTACCGGAGTCTTTTTGACTTTATTGTTTGGATGGCTTGCCTCTGTTTATCTTACCGGAGAGGCAAACGACGACGAAACCTATCAAACATTTGAAAAAATATCCCGCAACTTTTTTGTATTATTGATAATATCCGGATTAGGCGTTTTTCTCGCAGCTGAATTTTATGGATTGCATTTTTTCAGTAAGTTTATTCATTCTGAAGTGGCTATGGGATGCATTGTTGCGGCAACCATTGCCATCCCCTTGATATGGCGAAATATAAAACGCAGAAACACTTTACAGACAAGGTTTTGGGCTGGGTTGCAAACGGCATGTATTTTAACAGGATGGTTTGCCATTCAGTTTCCCGTAATGATATTTATTGCAGATGGCTCTAACTTAACCATTTGGAATAGCCAAGCGCCCGAAAGAACCATGTCCTTATTAGTATATGCTTTAATAGTAGGTATTTTCCTCATATTTCCAGCTTTCGCGTATCTTTTTAAAGTATTTAAATTCGATAATAGTGCAGATGAAACCCTAGCCTAAGGGAACTATATCATTTAAATTATGCAAATTAGAAGTTAATCTGCTTTAATTAAGTTTATAAAGGCCACGGTAATCAGAATTGACATGAAAAACG
>JANXXY010000458.1 GCA_025350365.1 Bacteroidales bacterium
CGATAGAATTGATTCTGAATAGTATCAATATCAACTTTGTAGCATTCAATAAATATCTTTACCCAAACCAGATGGAAGGTATCTTTTTTACCTTGTTTATCATCACCATTGCCGCGGCTGAAGTTTCACTGGCCATCGCAATTATTATAAACCTGTATCGCAAGTTCAATACTATTGACATTGAGGATACCAATACCATGAAATTCTAAGCTTATGAACAGCTATAATTTATCATCCATTTTAATTGTGCTATTACCGCTGGCGAGCTTTATTTTTTTATCGCTGGCGAGTAAAAGAATTAAACCCGGCCTAGCTGGATTTATTGGAACCGGGGCGCTTACATTAACTGCCCTTCTGGCCTTATATGTTGCGCACGGTTATTTCTTTGAATTCGGAAAACAGGCTGGAGCTTACATCCCTGTGAATACAATAAAGTTCGAATGGCTAAAGTTTACTGATAATTTATCGATTGATCTGGGTATTGTTCTCGACCCTATTTCGGTGATGATGCTGATTGTGATTACGTTCGTTTCCACGATGGTGCATTTTTACAGTATCACCTACATGCACGGCGAAGAACGCTTTAATATGTATTATGCTTATTTATCGTTGTTTACCTTTTCCATGCTTGGATTGGTAATAGCGGTAAACATGTTTCAAATGTATATTTTCTGGGAATTAGTAGGTGTCTCCTCTTTTTTGCTTATCGGATATTATTTTACAAAACCTTCGGCCATTGCTGCCGCGAAGAAAGCATTCATCGTTACCCGCTTTGCCGATCTTGGGTTTTTAATAGGTATACTAATGTTAAGCTATGGAGCTCAAACGCTCGATTTCTTTACATTAATTGAACGACTAACCACTCCTGGATCCAGTTACCTTGCTTCTTTCACCGGAGCATCCTTTTTAGGGATGTCGGCTTTATCATGGGGTCTGCTTCTGGTTTTTACCGGTGGCGCCGGAAAATCGGCTATGTTTCCTCTGCACATCTGGTTACCTGATGCCATGGAAGGTCCAACGCCGGTTTCGGCATTAATCCACGCCGCCACAATGGTGGTGGCTGGCGTTTTTCTGGTAGCCCGGTTATTTAAAGTATTTGCTTTATCGGCTCCCGATGCCTTGTCCATCATTGCATACATTGGGGTATTTACCGCTTTATTTGCGGCCATCATTGCTTGTACTCAAACCGATATAAAACGCGTGTTGGCCTATTCAACCATTTCACAAATTGCTTTTATGATGTTTGCCCTGGGAGTGTCCGGTTGGGGCGAAGGTCAAAACGAAGGATATACTGCATCGATGTTCCATCTTTTTACTCATGCTTTTTTCAAAGCGCTGTTGTTTCTTGGTGCTGGTGCGGTGATTCATGCAGTTCATAGCAATGAAATGAAAGATATGGGTGGATTACGGAAATCACTGCCTATTACTCATTTTACTTTTCTTATGGCTTGTCTGGCTATATCAGGTGTACCATTGTTTTCCGGTTTTTTCAGCAAGGAAGCGATTCTTTCGGCAGCATTTCACGGAAATTCGATTGTATTTTACCTTGGCATGTTAACCAGCGGACTTACAGCTTTCTATATGTTTAGGTTGTATTTCAGAATTTTCTGGCATACACCGGCATTAAACCATGGCGACAGTCCCAGTCACGAATCGCACACCTGGTTTATGAATATTCCTTTGATCATTCTTGCCGTAGGGGCTGTATTTGCAGGATATATTCCGTTTGGTTCATTTGTAAGCGCCGACGGCAAACCTGTTGAACTTCCATTACACATTATGTTCTCGATAGCTCCTGTGCTGATAGGGATCTCAGCAATTACTTTAGCGTATCTGTTTTATGGAAAGAAGAATGATCTTCCCGAAAAATTATCGGTTGCTTTTGGTGGATTCTACCAATGGGCATACCGTAAATTCTATATCGATGAAGTATATCTTTTTGTTACCAAAAATGTATTATTCAACCTCATTGGACGACCATCTGCGTGGTTCGACAGAAATATAGTTGATGGCATAATGAATGGCTCGGCTACAGCAACTGCAACCGCATCGGAATCAATAAAAAGTTTCCAATCAGGCAGATTACAAACTTACGCTATGTTTTTTCTTGGCGGAGTGTTGGTAATCGCAGCACTTTTAATTTTAAATTTTATGTAATAATATAGATGCAGGATACAAGAACCAAGAGCCGGAATTGGCCACTCACTAGTATCTGCAAACCAGTAATCTGAATTTATTTTTATGAACAACATCTTATCATTATTAATCCTGATACCGCTAATTACAGCAATGGGTATACTCCTTGTAAAAAAGGATTACACCATTAAATTGATTGCTTTGGGAGGAGGTATACTTCAACTTAGCTTTTCAGTTTGGCTTACATTATATTATTTAGCACGACGGAATTTAGGCGATGCGGGCGATATGCTTTTCCAGAACAGTATCCAATGGTTTGCCCCCCTGCACATTCACTTTAGCTGGGGCGTCGATGGCATTTCGCTGGCAATGATTCTTCTTACTGCCATAGTAGTGGTGGCGGGAATACTCGTTTCGTGGCGTATTGAAAAACAAGTGAAGGAATTCTTTTTCCTGATCGTCCTTTTGAGTTTGGGAGCCTATGGGTTCTTTATTTCCACCGATTTGTTTATGATGTTCTTCTTTCTCGAACTCGCAGTAATACCCAAATATCTTTTAATTGGCATCTGGGGTAGCGGAAAGAAAGAGTATAGCGCCATGAAACTGGCAATAATGCTGATGGCCGGTTCAGCTTTGGTGTTTCTTGGAATTTTAGGGTTATACGTTGCATCAGGTATTTATGGGAATGCTCCTACCTGGAACATTCACGAATTGTCTCTTATCCAATTTCCAATTGAGTTACAACGCATTTTCTATATCCTTACATTTATCGGATTTGGTGTATTTACCGCCATGTTTCCTTTCCATACGTGGGCGCCCGATGGACACTCCTCAGCGCCTACAGCGGCATCGATGTTTCTTGCCGGTATTTCAATGAAACTGGGTGGATACGGATGTTTGCGCGTAGCAACTTATCTGATGCCAGGTGCGGCTCAGGAATTATCATGGATTTTCATTATCCTTGCCTCCATCGCCATCATTTACGGAGCCTTTGCTACCATGATGCAAAAGGATTTGAAATATATGAACGCATACTCCTCGGTGTCGCATTGCGGGTTTGTAATTTTGGGTATAGCAATGCTCACAAGGGCAGGAATTATGGGAGCAGTAATGCAGATGGTATCCCACGGAATTATGACGGCACTTTTCTTTGCCGCCATTGGCATGATTTACGATAGAGCCCACACTCGTCAGGCAAACGAATTGGGCGGGATGCTCAAGCAAGTCCCTTTTATAGGAACAGCTTTTATCATCGCAGGTTTATGTTCTCTCGGGTTACCTGGTTTTAGTGGATTTGTTTCCGAAATGACCATTTTTGTTGGCTCCTGGGAACGTACCGGCATTTTCTACCGTGTAGCAACTATTCTGGCTTGCGCCTCCATTGTGGTTACTGCTGTTTATATCCTTCGGGCCATTGGGTTGGCCATATGGGGAACTATAAAAAATAAAGAATACGAACATTTTAAAGATGCCAGCTGGAGCGAACGCTCGGCCGCCATCCTTCTTATTGCCGGTATTGTTTTCATTGGTATTTTTCCATTCTGGCTTATACACCTGATTGAAAAAGATACATTTTCGATATTTAATAAACTAATTTCTGTGGCTGTTGCCAATTAATCCAGTTAACGATTAAGCTATGAGTTTAGACTCCTTTTTGTTATTACGATTCGAATCGATAATCTCCTTGATTATCCTGATTTTATTGATTATGAAACTCAATGACGCTGATACGAAAGTAAAGCCATTCATGATCGCCATCAATGTGTTATTGTTCTTAAATTTTGCCTCCGGTTTTTTGTCCATCGGCGTTGGCCCCCTGTTTGCCGGGTTCTTTAAAACCAATGCCTTGATAGTTTTTGAAAAAAACATCCTCAATTTTGGTTTGCTTTTAATTTCATTGACATCGTACACCTATCTTTCAAATAATAAGAACCGTATTGAATTCTATATTTTGTTGTTAAGTAGTATGCTGGGCGCGTATGTTATGCTTTCGAGTGGACATATTCTGATGTTGTACATGGGGTTGGAGATGTCTACCATTCCCTTGGCAGCGCTGGCAAATTATAATAAGAGTTTAAAAAGCTCGTCGGAAGCGGGTGTGAAACTTATTCTTTCATCAGCCTTTTCAACAGGTATTATGTTGTTTGGTATTTCGCTTTTATATGGCGCTGTGGGGAATTTGTCCTTCGAATCAATTTCAATTCATCTCGAAGCTAATATGTTCACCTTCTTAGCCTTTGCATTCTTTCTGGGAGGTTTTGCGTTTAAAATGTCTATTGTTCCATTTCACTTGTGGACTGCCGACGTGTACGAGGGTTCGCCTGTGCCGGTTACCAACTATCTTTCGGTAATTTCGAAGGGATCGGTGATATTTATCTTCATTAGTGTGATGTACACCGTTTTTGGAAATTTGGAGGAAGCATGGATATATTCTATCAGCATTTTATCCATTTTGAGTATGACCATCGGGAATCTTTTTGCCATGCGTCAGATGAATATCAAACGATTGCTTGCTTTCTCGTCAATTACCCAGGTTGGTTTTGTACTGGTGGGTATTGCAGGAGCCTCAAAAGCCGGAACAACCTCAGCCATTTATTTTGTTATAATCTATCTGTTAAGCAATATCGCCGCTTTTGGTGTCATAGGAGCTATTGCTGATGCTACCGGAAAAGAAAGACTGGAATCATATAAAGGATTGTATAAATCCAATCCGTTTTACGCGTTAATACTAGCCATGGCTTTGTTTTCGCTGGCAGGTGTACCGCCAACCGCGGGATTTTTCGGTAAGCTATTTTTACTTACCGCCGGTATGGGGAATGGCATGTATGCATTATTGGGAATAGCTGCATTTAACATGGTACTATCGCTT
>JANXXY010000483.1 GCA_025350365.1 Bacteroidales bacterium
CCTTATCACAAATTGAAACATTTTGTAATATAAAAACTCCTGAACCTACATAAATGTCGTTACCAATAGTAACATCTCCAACAATCATTGTTCTGTTAATATCAAATCCATGTGTCCATACCTGGGAGTTAATTCCTCCGAAAACCACATTATTGCCAATTTTAATATTTCCAGGGCAATCAAAGTAATGACTACTTGTTAAAAGTGAATTCTCTCCAATTTCAAAATTAAATACATCTTCAAAAGGTGAAAAATAATCAAAAGATCCAATAATACTATTTTTCGATCTTATTAATGAACCCTTTCTTAATGAACAAGTTTTAATAAATCGTATTCTATTTAATTTTCCAATTGAACTATTTTGCATGTCTAATTTCTGACATTGAATAATATTAAATGATCCAATGTTAGAGGAATGCATTTCCAGTAAATCACAAGCTAAATAATTAAATAATCCGATTTTACTTTGATTACTTATTTTATAACCTAGAAAGATTCGATACATTCTAATTCTAATAAAATTGAGTGGAAGAAAACTTATAAAAATGATTAAACATTTTCTCATTCTTTTATTTTTTCAATAAAGGTTTTGATATACGTATAAATATTTTCTGAACTCTCCATTGTATTAAAATTGGAAACTCCCGCGTAATATATATCAACAAAGCCCTTTATTGAGGTATCTTCAATTGTCTTGAGAAAAATTTTAAGATTTTTCTGATCAATATTTAGGTCGTTATTAAAAATTTGTTCCAATGCTATTCTACAATCTTGAGTTGTTTTAATATTAAAAACACCAGGGGCGTATTGATAAAAATTATGACCAAATAACAGAACTGGTTTATTTCTAAATAGCGATTCCCAACCAGCAGTTCCTGAAATTGTCACCACGGATTTAGAATTTCTAATTAGGTCAAACGAATTGGTTTTTTTTGAAATTAATTTAACTTTGGTTGTATTTTCGATAAGGTTCTTATAGTAATTATAATGACGACCTGCAAACTCCTGTTTAGGGTGTTCTTTTACATAAAGGAAATACCCTTCCGGGAGCAAGCTTTCAATTAATTGAACTATTAAATACTGATCAGCATAAACTCCTCCTAATGGGCAAGAAGTTAATTCCGGTTGATAGTGTAATGGGAAATATATATATAATTTTTCTAAATCTGGATTGACTGCTAATTTGTGATATTCTTTATCTAATTTATAATTTTGAAATTTTCTAAATAACCCATTAATACTAATTAATCCAGTAATAAGTCGCAAAAAATGTTTGGCTAAACTAAAAATTAGGTCAGGAATGTTAAATTTTTTATTCTTCATGTAAAATGGGATTAGATCTTGATGAAGGAGCTCCCATTCTTCTTCCATCTCCTTCCCAAGAGGGATAGATGCTATTGGTGTGTCTCTGTAATTATTAATTAATGATTCATATAGTATTGGAATAGCAGTTGTAAATTCCTCCCATTCAGTCATAGGATGAATGATATCTTTTATTTGAGATTGGTAAAAATAAAGTGATTTAACATGATATATTTTGCAAAGTGAATATATCACATAATCATAAATATCATGAGGAATATTGCTGCTAATAAATAAATCAATTTTGGTTTTCAAAAATATGTGATTCCAAAATTTTAAATGCTTATAATATATTTCCTTTCTTTCATCATAAGTAAAAGCTCTTTTTAAATATACTTCAAATCTATCCATTTGCCGCATAATAGCCGGTTCAAATGGAGTCATCTTTTTTATAATATCAGTATCTAATGGTAATAATTGCTCATGAAATGAGTAATTACCAAAAATAATTTCAGGAACCACAAAAACACTCCTTGCTAATTTAGAAGTAGTATTAAGTTCATCACGAGTACCAATAATATAAAGCAAATAATCTATATTATAATCGTTTATTATATTTTTTACTATTGATAATTGTTCGTTTTGATCCAATCCATTAATTATTATGTTCATTTTTTGAGAATTTTTAGTTTTAAAATAAATTCTTTCATTAGCTTAGGCGTATGAGTATTTAATCCTAATAAATAAGGAAAATGCCAGGTTAATCCCCAAATAAT
>JANXXY010000018.1 GCA_025350365.1 Bacteroidales bacterium
CACAATTTCGGAGCCGGTAACACGAATCCCCCGAGCTTCGGCCTTGCGGCAAACCTCATCGAAAGCAACATGCAGTGATGTTATGTTGATATTGGTAAGATTCATCGATATCTGGGCAATCCCAAACTCCTCTATATACCAGCCAATAGCCCTCACTGACTTCAATGTTCCCGGAATAGTTATGGGATTACCTTTTTCATCATTGATGATTTTCCCTGTTACACTGTCACCTTCTCTTTTTACCCTTCCCTTTTCGCGAACATCGTAAGCTATGGCATTGGCACGACGAGTGGAAGTGGTGTTCAGATTCACATTATAAGCGATAAGAAAATCGCGGGCTCCAATGGCGATTGCACCGGAACGCACGTTAAACTTCGCAGGGCCAAAATCAGGCTTCCATTCGGGCTTTTCCAATTTGGCTTTCAATCCCTCGTATTCTCCTGAACGGCAATAGGAAAGCTCCTTTCTTTGTGCAATAAACGCCGAATTGGCATAACAATATACCGGAATCTCCAGTTCTTCACCAATTCGTTGGGCAAGTTTCCGGGCATAACCGGATGTTTCTTCCATCGAAATGCCCGAAACAGGTATGAGTGGCAGTACATCAGTTACGCCAAATCGGGGATGCTCGCCCCTATGTTTGCTCATATCAATTAACTCCGCTGCTTTTCGAGCACCACGAAACGCAGCCTCTATAACGTCATCAGGATTACCGGCAAACGTAACTACGGTTCTGTTGGTTGCCTTTCCGGCATCGATATTTAACAACTTCACATTTTCTACAGATGCAATGGCAGCTACAATCTGGTTGATGATATCCATGTTTCTGCCCTCACTAAAATTCGGTACACATTCTAAAATTCGGTCCATAATTTTTAAGATTCAAGATTCAAATTGTGCAGGCAAAGGCCAACTGCCTACTTTTCTTCTATCTATTCATACTCTTATGCAAACTCCTCTTTTCACCACCTCTACTGGCTTTAACCTGCCCTGATGATACAAAATATCACGATAATCGTCAGTAGCGAATATAATAAAATCGGCGATATACCCAACTTTTAAAACTCCTCTGTTGCTGAGGCGCAATGCTGCTGAGGCTCTTACCGTAATTGCGGCCAATGTTTCGGCAATGGTAAGATGTTCGTATGCCCCAAAAACAGAAGCCTGCATTAGTAAATCGCCCATAGGAGCCGAGCCTGGATTCCAGTCGGATGCTATTGCCAGAGAAGCGCCTGCATCTAATAATTTGCGGGCCGGGGCATAAGACATTCCAAGCCCCATCGATACTCCGGGTAAACAAACCGGAATAACATCGCTTTTCGCCAGCATCTGAATCTCACGTTCGGTAGATGCTTCCAAGTGGTCGGCGCTCACTGCTTTTACCTTGCAGGCAATTTCTGAGCCACCACAGGTAAACTGATCAGCGTGAACTGCCAAATTGAAGCCTATATCACTAGCCTTTTGAAGATATGACAAGCTTTCAGACGGTGTAAAAGTGCCTTTTTCAATGAATATATCGATTCTTTTTGAAAGCCGTTTTTCTATAATTTCCGGTAGAAGGTTATTGATAAGGTAATTCAGATATTCAGTTGAGGTACCGCTAAAATCCTTTGGAACCATGTGAGCGGCCAAACAGGTAGCAACAAGATCAATGTCGGCTTCCTCATTCACTTTGTTAATCACCCGCAACATTTTAAGTTCACCCTCCACATCCAGGGCATATCCGCTCTTTACTTCGGCGGTAGTAATCCCATCGTAAAACATACGCAATGCACGTTGTTTGGTAAAAAGATATAACTCATCCTCTGAAACGGCTCTGGTTTTGGTAACGGTACTCCAGATGCCTCCTCCTATTGCGGCAATTTCGAGATACGATTTGCCGGACAGGCGTAATGCATAATCCGTAGCTCTTGATCCTGCAAAACAAATGTGCGTATGAGCATCAATCATTCCGGGCATGGCAGTGAAATCACCTTCAAAAAAATGAATTTCGGATTCGTCTGTCTGAGCCTTCCTTTTTAGTATTTCAAAAGAATCAATTTCTTTTATTTTACCGTCATGCACAAGTATACCGCAGTTCTCAATAATTTCAAGACTGTTATCGCTAACAGGCCCTTTTAAAGGAAGGTTATTCATGGTAATCAGTTGCCTGAATGGACCAAATAGTGTGGGTTTGTGCATTTAGGGTGGTGTTACTTTATACAAATTATTATTCTCTCCACAAGTAATAGCCTCAACGTATCCTGCATCGGCGTGACGAAAGACGCCCAGTGCAGGGTCGTTATAGAGCACTCTGCGCAAACACCTGTCGGCACGGTCGGTACCATCGGCCACCACTACCATACCTGCATGTTGTGAATAACCAATACCCACGCCACCTCCATGATGAAACGAAACCCAGGTGGCTCCTCCGGCAGTATTGGACATCAGATTAAGTAATGGCCAATCTGATACAGCGTCACTTCCATCCAGCATCCCTTCAGTTTCGCGGTTGGGCGACGCTACCGATCCGCAATCGAGATGGTCGCGACCAATAACAATGGGAGCCTTTACTTTTCCCGACCGAACCAATTCGTTAAAGAGTAGTCCGGCTTTTTCGCGTTCTCCCATTCCCAACCAACAAATCCGGCTTGGAAGGCCTTGAAACCTTACTTTTTTTCGTGCTTCCTCCAGCCAATGGATCATGTGCAGGTTTTCAGGAAAAGTTTTCTTTAAGGCTTCGTCGGTAATGTAAATATCTTCCGGATCGCCCGATAGCGCGACCCACCTGAAAGGACCCTTTCCTTCGCAAAACAAAGGTCGGATAAATTCAGGAACAAACCCTTTAAAATTGAAAGCATTATCTTCGCCGCCCTGTCTGGCAAACTCCCGGAGGTTATTCCCATAATCGAAGGTTACACTTCCTCGTTTTTGCATTTCAAGCATAAAACCTACATGACGAGCCATGCATTTTAGCGATATTTTCTGATAGGCTACCGGATCGCTTTTTCGTAATGCTTTAGCTTCATCCAATGAAATTCCTGTAGGGATATATCCATGAAGAGGATCGTGCGCCGATGTCTGATCGGTAAGTACGTCGGGGATAATACCATCTTTCAAAAGTTTCTCCAATACATCCCCAATATTACCAACCAACCCAACAGACAATGCTTCTCCACTTTCCTTAGCGTGAAGAATCCATAATTTAGCCTCTTCATAGTTGGACGTCATTTTATCAATATATTTCGTTTCAAGACGTTTTTTAATCCGTTCAGGGTCCACATCCACTCCAAGAAAAGTAGCTCCTGCCATGGTTGCCGCCAGGGGCTGAGCTCCTCCCATGCCTCCCAATCCGCCGGATACAATTAATTTATGGCGGAGATTTCCGTTGAAATATTTAACTCCGCAAGCAACAAATGTTTCGTAAGTACCTTGTAAAATTCCCTGTGTACCAATATATATCCAGCTCCCGGCTGTCATCTGGCCATACATCATTAAACCACGGGATTTTAATTGCTCGAAATGTTCCCAGGTAGCCCATGCCGGCACCAGGTTACTATTGGCAATAAGCACACGAGGAGCTTCAGGATGTGAACGAACAACGCCAACCGGTTTACCTGATTGAATAAGCAAGCTCTCGTCATCATTGAGTTCCAGTAATGCCTTCACTATCATCTTAGCTGCGTCAGGATTTCGGGCGGCTTGACCTGTACCACCGTAAACGACCAGTTCGGAGGGCAGTTCGGCCACTTCGGCATCGAGGTTGTTAAGGAACATCCGCAAAGGCGCTTCAGTCAACCAACTTTTAGCATGAAGCTTATTTCCTCGTGGAGCCCTGTATACTGGATGGCTCGCATACTTTTCAATAAATTCCGAATAATTCATGATGTTCATTTTTGATATCGATATGCTCTTTTTTGGCAACCTCGTTGACGATATGGACGATCTCTTTATTTTTCACCAGATCGATGGCGATATTGATGTCATTAGCGAAAACCCTGTCGTGTTCGATAAAGGTGATTTTACTTCGAACAAAATCGTGACATGCATCGATAGCTTTCCCCGATTTTAAAGGTTTACGAAAATCAAAAGCCTGAGCCGCACAGAAAAGTTCAATCCCAAGAATTTTCTCGAGATTGTCCACAATCCGTAAAGCCTTGCGGGCGCTGATTGAGCCCATACTCACATGATCTTCCTGGCCCAGTGATGTCGGAATACTATCGGCGCTGGCAGGGTAACACATGGTTTTGTTCTCACTCACCAACGCAGCCGTCGTATATTGAGTAATCATCAGTCCTGAATTTAGACCAGTTTCTTTCATTAAAAGTTTGGGCAAACCCGGAATTTTATCATCAAGCGACAAATAGATTCTGCGATCGGATATATTTCCAAGTTCCGAAGCCGCTATAGCCGCATAATCGATGGGTAATGCAATGGGCTCGCCATGAAAGTTACCGCCGCTGATCGCTTTATCCTCATCAAAAACAACAGGATTATCTGTTACCGAATTTATCTCGATTTCCAGCAGTTCCTTCAGATGCAGGTAAGCATTGCGCGCAGCTCCGTGAATCTGAGGGATGCATCGCAGCGAGTAAGGATCCTGAACTCGTGTGCAATCTTTGTGAGATGCATTTATTTCAGAGTTTTCCAATAAAGTACGAATTCGTTCGGCCACATACATCGAACCTTTGTATGGCCGCAGGTTATGCAGATCCTTATCAAAGGCTTTTATTGAACCAAGTATAGCTTCGAGCTGCATGGCAGCAATAATATCAGCGGTATCGAGACAATTTTGAAAGCGATCCAAAAAAAATAATGCGTTGGCAGTAATAAACTGTGTCCCGTTGATGAGCGCCAGGCCTTCTTTCGGTCCCAATTCCAGTGGTTGAAGTCCATATTTTTTCAAAGCATCGGTTGTGTCAAACACATCGTTGCCAACCATAACATTTCCTTCACCTATCAATGGAAGAAACAAATGTGCCAGAGGAGCCAGATCACCGGATGCTCCTACCGATCCCTGCGAAGGCACACAAGCAACAATATCATTTTCGATGTGCCAGAGAATCCGCTCCAATGTCACCATACTGATTCCTGAAAATCCCTGTGCCAAAGCATGTACCTTCAGTATCATCATTAACCTGGAAATCTCTTTTGGCAAAAACTTTCCAACCCCCACACTATGACTGGTTAACAAATTATGTTGTAGTTTTTTGGTGTCTTCTTCGGAAACGATGGTTGTGCAAAGTGGTCCAAAGCCGGTATTGATACCATACACGATTTTTCGGTTATGCACAATATTTTCTACCACCTGTCGGTTTGCATTGATTCTTGTGGCCGCAAAGCCACTTATTTCTCCTGTAATTTTTTTCCGGCAAATATCCAGTGCAATACCAGGTGTTAATCGATCGATGCCATAATGAAATATCTCCATTTGTATAAATGATTTGTAAAAAATTGAATTACCTGAAAAAACCTTAATTTTTTAGTGTTCTTAATTTGTGAATACCATGTTGTTGTCTTTCCATTAATATCTCCTGTGTTTTTGCTGAAAACTAACTAATAATAAATCTTTTAAAAACATAACTATCGTTGTTAGATAGAAGTAGAAATACTAAAAAAAAGGCC
>JANXXY010000055.1 GCA_025350365.1 Bacteroidales bacterium
AAATAAAAGCACCATGGCAAAACCAAACGATCAAACCAAAACTTCAATAACTAAAAATATGGAATTTCTATATTTTTCAGTTATACCGGGGCTTACAATGGCCATATTACCTGAACGATATAAGAGTAGTATACACCATAGTGGTTTATACTGATTCGTTGGGTACAATGCAAAAAAGCGCACAATGAAACGATTGATTTATATCGTAATTTTGTTTTTTATCTATTTTGATTCAATTGACGCTCAAGAATATCAATTGATAGATTCCAAGCATTTTTCTGATAATACTAAGGATTGTAGAAAGATTGGTAATTGTGTTTCAGAAAAATTTATAAAAAATGATACTTTATATATAGTTACATATTTTGATAATAATTGTCGAGATTTAAATGCTTATGAGGACACATTCAGTTATTATAATGATACAATAAGTATGAATCTTAATGATACGAGTAAGATTCAGTATTCAACTTTTTTCAATCATTCAAAAAATAAAATTGATACTATTATTACTTATCGAATTGTGGTAGAACATCAATGTGTCGGAGGATACGACACTCAAAGAAATCAATATAAACTTCTCGGCTTTAAAAATATTCCTAAAGTCGTTCAGCTAAATCACGAGACATTGTGCAATTGTGCAACTAAACCAATCAAATTTGAGATTTTCAAGAATGATACTATCAATAGAATTAACTCAAACGGGCACAGAGATGGTTTATGGATAACATTTTTTGACTCAGGACAAATTCATGAGGAAAAATATTTTGATAATGGAACGCTACAGGACGGGAAAACATTTGATATAAATGGGAATGATTTACATTATTTTAGTGATTTTGATGGAGGAAATGCAATGATACATTTTGATCCACCTAAACAAAAATAAATGCACTGTACCCAACATGCAATATAGCCAAAAAGGGGTTTCTCGGTTAGGAAAGTTCATCACCCGCAACAAGTGTTGTGTGGGCGAACAGATACCGACTTCGCATTCCCTTTCTGGCCATATTGCGTTCCGTTAGCGACAAGGCAAAGAGAAAAAACATCAAGACTTAAATGTCGGCAAAGTTAAGTATATATTGACTATTGGGCATAAAGCCTGATTCTAAAAGAATATTAAAAAACATAATAATTCGAACCAAATCTATATTTTTTCGTAATATTACATGACATTTAGGAATAGATAGATTAAAAGTGATATGTAATTCTTTATAAATGAGAAATAAAAAAAATTGGATACTTAAGTTAATTTCATTTGTATTAGTATTTATTTTCAATTATAGCTGTTCTAAAGAGGTTGAGGTTGAACTACCTATTCTGACAACAGATACTGTAAGCGATGTTACTTACACTTCCTCTGTTGGTGGCGGCAATATAACAAGCGATGGCAGAGGTACCATAATTCAAAGAGGTATTTGTTGGGGTACCACAACTGGTTCAGAAAATTGTAAAATAGGTTTGGGCACGGGAGTAGGAAGCTTTAAAGTTGAAATTAATAACTTAAACGCAAATACAAAATATTATGTGCGAGCTTATGCAACCAACAGTAAAGGTATCCGTTATGGCAATAGTGTCTATTTTAAAACAAAAGAAGATACTCTAACCATAAATGATATAGACGGCAATGTTTACAAAACCATAACTATAGGCACACAAATATGGATGAAAGAAAACCTTAAAGTTACAAAGTATCGTAATGGCGATGTTATTAATGCCAGCTCAAAACGTCAATGGGCTTATAATAATGATGAAAGCAATGGAGCTACTTATGGGAGATTATACTCATGGTATGCGGTAGATGATGTTCGTGGCCTTGCTCCATTTGGTTGGCACGTGCCTACCGATGATGAATTTATTGCTCTTGTGCACTATATTGGAACTGGTGTTGGTATGGGATATTTATTAATGGCCTCCGGAACCTTTTGGCAAGAACCTAAGGCTACCAATGAAAGTGGTTTTACTGCCCTTCCTGCCGGAGCTTACAATAGTATTTTTTACGGTATGGGTTGGCTTGGAACATGGTGGACATCTACCTCTGATGGTAATCCTGATAATCTAGGTGCCTACAATAATGAATTAGACAAGACTGAGCATGTATGGCTACATAGTTCAACCTCATTTAGAATGGATGCCTATTCAATTCGATGCGTTAAGGATTGACTTTAATCATATTGAAAACTAAAGAAATAAACACTAAAGATTTTGATGCTGTTAAAAATATGCGTCAAGTTAGAGACAAAATCAGTGATGATATAGCTGATTTATCTAAAGAACAGATAATTGAATATTTTAAAAAGAATCAACCCAAAGAAAGAATATTGCCCAGTGCCTAACATGCAATATAGCCAAAAAGGGGGCTCATCAATTAGTGAAGTTCATCACCCGCAATAAGTGTTGTGTGGGCGGACAGATACCGACTTCGCATTCCCTTTCTGGCCATATTGCGTTC
>JANXXY010000060.1 GCA_025350365.1 Bacteroidales bacterium
ACACGCAAACAGACGTAATATTTTAAAACGAAGGATGAGAGAAGGATTTCGTCTTTGTAAAGCAGGATTATACGATGTACTAACCACGAAAAATATTAAAATTCAAATATTATTAATTTACATAGCACCCGAAGAATTAACCTATCATGAAATGGAATCAAAACTTAAAATTGTTCTTGAACAAATTATTGGATCTGTTCAGGCAACTACTAATTGATTTTTTCATATTTCTGATACGTATTTATCAATATACCTTGTCACCATTTATTGGAAGGTCATGCAGGTATTATCCAACATGTTCCAATTATTCAATTGAAGCCTTTAAAAAACATGGACCGATTAAAGGACTAATATTAACAACGAAAAGATTTTTTTCATGCCATCCATGGGGTGGTCATGGATACGACCCGGTGCCCTAAAATAATTATGGCTTCAAAAATAAAATAATGTACAGAGGAATAGTATTATTGCTTTTGGCTGAATTGTGCTTTGCTTCGGCTACCGTTTTTGCAAAATTGGTTACGAATAGTTCGGATATTTCGCCAATAGAAATTACTTTCTTCAGGTTTTTCTTCGGTGTATTTATTGCCTATGCTTCAATACGCAAAAACAATATGTCCTTCATTGCCAACAATAAAAAATTCGTTATTTCAAGAGCCATATTAAATACAATAGCAGTAATTCTTTTCTTTTTGTCTGTTAAGTATACAACAGTTACGAATGCAAACATGCTTAACATGACTTATCCAATTTTTCTTTTTGTATTTCTTCCATTATTTGGGTATGAAAAGATTAAACCCGTTAGAATTATTTATCTCGCAGTTTCAATTTTAGGGGTCTATATGGTAATTCAACCAAATTTCAGTCATTTACTTTTTGGAGATTTACTTGGTTTATTTTCAGGGATTGTAGGAGGCTTATCGGTAATGTCGCTTCGAAAAGCCAGGGAATTTGATTCAACTACCATCATTATATTCTACATCATGGCAATAGGTACAGTTATTAACGGAACTTTGATGATTGGTGTTTTTAGAATTCCAACATTTCAAAATTCAATTTTCATCATCATTTCGGGTTTGCTTGGTCTTGGAGGACAAATTTTTATAACATCGGGTTATAAATATATCGAGGCAAATATGGGATCAATAATTTCAACATCCCGAATTATTTTTGCTGCAATTTTAGGGATTTCAATATTCCGGGATAAAGTGAATTTAGAACTCATATTGGGAGGAATACTTATTCTCGTTTCCATCATTCAACTAACCATAAGTGAGCGCAACCTGGCCAAGTTAAATGCCTGATGGCTAATTTTTGTCCACCACTTCGAACCAACGAGTGAGAGTGATTCCTTTATTATCAACCACAGTTAGCTGATGCCTTCCGGTATTAGGCGCAATCGAAATCTGATGAATTCCATTGGTTGACCCGATATATTCATTATCGATATGCCAGTAAATAATTGCATAGGCATTTCTATGCGTAATTTCGAATACCGTTTTACCAGGTGTACCGTCAATTTCGCGAGGAATAAAAATTTTAAGAACATCGGTAGGATAAATAAGTTCCATCATTGAAAGCGGGTTATCATCCAAACAACCCGGTTTAATAGGAGGTAGCTGTCTATAAAGCACATTTTTCCGTCGATAAAACCATTCCATGGCCGGGGGCAAAACAAACCAATGTTTATGAATCATACGATCCGTTTTTTCACATTTGTTATTTACACGATAGTTTCCATCAGGACTAAGGTGAATTAATATATGATAAGGGCAGATGTCAGATTTTAAACCAGCTCTTAAAATAGAAGTCGAATCAATCTCATCGCAATACGGGCCAGCCTTAAAACCACTCTGGTGACAAACCGTAACTTTAACCAATTCGTCAAAAGGCTTTTGAAACCACGATGTTTGCGGGAGAGAATTAAAAATTCTGAAAAGAAGTGGAGCAGCAGCTCCAACTCCAGTTAGACCCGGGCGACCTTCTCCATCCGCATTACCGACCCATACACCAACAACATAATCTGGAGTAGTTCCAATTGCCCAGGCATCACGAAATCCATAACTTGTTCCTGTTTTCCAGGCAATTTTTCGAGACGAGGATAAATTAATCCATCCTGCCTCCTCATCAGGACGATTCACCTCAACCAAAGCTTCAAAGGTTGACCATATCGCACCAGCATTTAACAAAGTGGCTACAGAAGAAAATTCCTCTTTTAAAGATAAAGGGCTTCTGCTAACAGTTAAATATGGCATATGTAACATATTATTAGAATATCTGTTAAACGTATTATAATAATTTAAAGTACGGGCCAAACCAGAATAAATACCTGCTATATTCCAAAGATTCCCCTCCGCTCCGCCCACAATTAATGTCAATCCATAATGATCAGGCGAATACACCAGTGTTTTCATCCCCAATTTTTGCAGAAAATTCTGAAATTTAGGAATACCGTAACTCTGTAACATCCTTACTGCCGGAATATTTAATGACCTTGCCAGTGCACGTTTAGCGGGAACTGCTCCATCAAACGTTAAGTCGTAATTATCTGGTTTAAAC
>JANXXY010000074.1 GCA_025350365.1 Bacteroidales bacterium
TTTATGTCGGCAACCTGGTTGCCGGCTATAAGTTCCATTGGTTGAAGAAACACACCCACGTTTAACTCCGGGTCGGGCAAAGCGCCCACTTGTGGCACTTTTTGCAAAGCTACCTGGTATTCCGAAAACCGTTGAAGTACCGTAGGATTGTTTTTGGCTGCTATTTCTAAGTACATCATTAATGAATCAGATTGAGAATACGTATATATAGATGGAAATAAAATTGAAATACATAGAAGTACATAGAAGTACATAGAAATATATTGTTTTGTTTTTTTCATTTTTCTAGTGATTTACGTGTTGTCAAAATAAAATTGTTAAGTCTGATTTCAAGCTCTTTAGATTTCTCGATTAGAAAATTATAATCTGTATCAGATATTACTTTTCTTTCCAAAAGTAATGAAGCCCAATGACTTATAGCTTCACTCATAGAAGCTCGGGCAATATGATAAAAGCGTATCTGATCCAAAGCATTATATCTGGCATATCCCTCCGCAATATTCGCACCTACTGAATCGATTGCACGTAAAAACTGATCACCAAATAACTTTTTCTGTTCAAAGTTTAATTTGACATATATTTCCCAAGCTTTTGAAGAAAGTTCACGTGAAAGCTGATAAACCCTCAATTCCTGAAGCAATATATATTTTCCTTGACTTTCCATAAATAATCTTATTTCAACTGTACTTCAATTTACTTCTATTGTACTTCTATTTACTTCAATTTACTTCAATTGTACTTCAATTGTATTTCAATTTATTTCAATTTACTTCAATTGTACTTCAATTTTACTTCAATTGTACTTCAATTGTACTTCAATTTACTTCAATTTATTTCAATTGTACTTCAATTTACTTCAATTGTATTTCAATTGTACTTCAATTGTACTTCAATTGTACTTCAATTTATTTCAATTGTACTTCAATTGTACTTCAATTTATTTCAATTGTATTTCAATTGTATTTCAATTTTAAATCCTACTTCAAACCCTTTTCCCTCCACATTGCCTGAAACATGGGAACAACAAAAACTGTCATCACCTGGATAATCATCCCGCCAAACATGGGTATTGCCATGGGGATCATAATATCAGAACCTTTACCTGTAGATGATAAAACAGGCAGCAGAGCGATAACGGCAACGGCAGTAGTCATCATGGCCGGACGTACACGTTTCATCCCTGCTGTTACCACTGCTTCCCTTACATCGTGGACGGTAGCCGGATGCCGTTCTTCAAACACCTGATGGATATATGTTCCCATAATTACGCCATCGTTGGTTGCAATACCAAACAGGGCAATAAAACCAACCCAGACCGCCACACTCAGGTTGATGGTGTGCATTTGAAATAAATCGCGCAGGTTAATACCGGCTACCGGGAAATTCAAAAACCATCCTTGCCCATATAGCCAAAGCATGATAAAACCTCCTGCAAATGCTACAAAAACTCCTGAAAAGTGGATACATGAGGCTGTAACCGTCTTGAACTGAAAGTAAAGCAACATGAAAATCATGATTAAACTGATAGGTATCACAATACTCAGTCGTTTGGTAGCCCGCACCTGTTGTTCGTAGTTACCGGCAAATTTATAGGACACTCCGGGGGCTAATTTCAATTTGCCTGACGATATTTTCTGCTGTAAAATTTTTGCTGCTTCCTCAACCACGTCCACCTCGGCCTTACTTTCCACTTTATCGAATATAACATACCCTACCAAAAAGGTATTTTCACTTCTTATCATCTGGGCTCCACGTGTATAACCTATGTCGGCAAGTTCACCAAGGGGAATTTGCACACCACTCATGGAAGGTACAAGGATGCGTTTTAAATCTTCGGGGTTGTCGCGAAGTTCGCGGGCATAACGTACCCGTATCGGAAAACGTTCGCGCCCTTCCACCGAGGTGCTTAAAGACATGCCACCGACGGCAACCTGCAATATTTCCTGAACCTCGTTAATGGTCATTCCATATCGCGCCATGGCTTCACGGTTCAGCTTAATTTCGATATAAGGCGCACCCACAGCACGATCGTAAAATACGGAGCTAGCCTTTACAGAAGAAACATCCTTCAATGCCTGTTCGAAAGCCAGACCAGCTTCCTGAATGGTGTTTAAATCGGGACCATATACTTTTAAGCCCATTGGCGCACGCATACCAGTTGAAAGCATGATAAGGCGTGCTTCAATGGGCTGTAACTTAGGTGCAGAGGTTAAACCGGGAATATCGGTAACTTTTACGATCTCGTTCCAAATGTCCAAAGGTTTTTTAATTTGAGGCCTCCATTGCCTGTAATACTCGCCTTTATTATCCTTTATTAGAAATAGATTGATGTTATTAGAAATAGATTGGAATAGATTGAAATTATTAGAAACAGGCAGGTCCGCCACTTTAACAGTAATCGATTTATCGTTTACCAAAACACTAAACACCCCTTTTTCTTTGTCAAACTTTACTTCTTTAATATT
>JANXXY010000092.1 GCA_025350365.1 Bacteroidales bacterium
CCTTAGCTCAGTTGGTTAGAGCATCTGACTGTTAATCAGAGGGTCCCAGGTTCAAGTCCTGGAGGGAGAGCAGAGATAATGAGCCACTTAAAAGATAATAATTTGTAAGTGGCTTTTTTATTTGCATACAAATTCCCTTTATAATCCTTATTGCTGGCATTCCATCTAACAATAATAGAAGTGATTATAGAATTGATTTTACAATTTTTCCAAACTGGATCGTAAACAATTAAAAAGTCTTTACTATCTGAAAAACAATGTCCAGAGTTTTATTCAAATCTTCCGGTAAATGGGCTGCCGATATAAAATTAGCCTCAAACTGCGATGGAGAGAATAACAAACCTTTGTTAACAGATTTCTTAAAAAAAAGTTCGAACCGTGCCAGATCAGATTTCTTCACATCCTCAAAATTATGAATTTCATTCTCGTTAAAAAAAATCGTGAACATCGATTGAAATGAATTGATTACGATGCCTTTATTCTTAGTAATTTCTTTTAACCAGAAGATGAAATCGCGCGATTTATGGTTTAGAGTTTCGTAGAATAAAGGTGTCTCCAATCGCTTCAATGAGGCTATTCCGGCAGTAACAGCAATTGGGTTGCCTGATAGTGTCCCGGCCTGATAAACGTTGCCTTCAGGAGCTATCAGCCGCATAATTTCTTTGTTTGCACCATAAGCCCCAATGGGGAAACCGCCGCCTATAATCTTACCCAAGGTGGTAATGTCGGGAGTTATTCCAAAATAGCTTTGCGCACCGCCAATCTTTGGACGGAATCCGGTGATTACTTCATCAAATATCAATAAGGAGTTATATTGTTTTGTAATGTTTCTGAGAAATTGAAGAAAACCCTCTTTTGGTAAAACAACTCCCATATTCGCTGGAACAGGCTCAACAATAATCGCGGCTATTTCATCTTTATATTTGGCAAATGCTTCGAATACTTGTAATTCATCATTAAATGGAAGGCTGATGGTTTGTTGAACAAATTCCTCGGGTACACCCGGTGTTGACGATATTCCCAATGTTGCAAGTCCCGATCCGGCTGATACTAATAAGTGATCGACATGTCCATGATAACCGCCATCGAACTTGATGATTTTTTTCTTCCCGGTAAATGCACGAGCCAAACGAACTGCACTCATCACGGCCTCGGTACCCGAATTCACCAAACGTACCTGTTCAATGGAAGGAACTATTTCCGAAATTAATTTAGCCAATTCGGTTTCGCCGGGAGTGGGCATGCCAAAACTTGTTCCATTCCATAGAGCATCCTCAACTGCCTTGAGCACACTTTGGGGTGCATGCCCAAGGATATGAACGCCCCATGAAAGACAAAAATCGATGTATTCGTTATTGTCTACATCATACAATTTGGAACCTTTGGCTCTACTGATAAAAAGGGGATCGCCGTTAATTCCTTTAAATGACCGCACGGGACTATTCACACCGCCTGGCATGTATTTTTTTGCTTTTGCAAATTCTAAGATGGATGTATCGATCATGCTTTTGAAATTTATTAATTAACCGAAGGCACAAAGAAACGAGAGATAAAACACTTATCAAAGTACTTTTCTAATGCTAACTTTTACCTGCTCACTTCTGAATGAAACTTCATTGGTTTTATAAGTAATAATATACAGATCCTGCCCTCGTCATGGCGGTTCTCTCATCCATGTAGCCTACTCCGGCGGCTGCTTTTTTCATCATGTATTCTATGGACACCTGATATGCCGCCCGAATAGAGTTCGGAAAGTTTATTTTTACCGATGAAAAATTATATTTTATAGCACGAATGGCACTTACTGTTAAATTATCTGGAGTATTCGCATAATTAGTTGTCTCGTCATTAAGCAATTCAGGAAAATTCGAGAATACTTCTTCTATTTGATTAAGAGCATGTTTCCTGGCACAAGTAACCACCCTGAGGTTGAATACTCTTTGGTTGTCTTTTCTATTTTGTAATATATTGGACATAAAACAACGGGATTAAAAATCTGACATAATTATTTGTAATTCATGTTGTTTACTGAAGTATAATCGTCTTTGTGGGATCTTGGTTATTAATTCCAGCATATAAATGCTGTCTGGTTTGTTTTTTTAGAAAAAAAATAATTTCCTCTTCAATAAGCATTTCTGCTACTGTAACTTCAGCCTTTCTTTTGCCGATATTCTGATTCACAGTATTTTCAATTGTTTCAAGGTTGAATAAGGTTACACCGGGCAATTGTCCAATTCGATCGTCTACATCTCTTGGAAAGGCCAGATCGAGAACGAGCATTTCTCTATCTTTTGGAAAGTCGTTAAAATTTACAATAAGATGCGGAGCCGAAGTGGCGGAAATGAGTATATCGGAAAAATGCAGCATATCAGGCAACTGATCTAACTTCATCATTTGACATCCATGCTTCCTGGACAGGGATTCAGCTTTTTCATATGATTTATTGGCAAGAAAAATTGTTTCAGCTCCTTTGTTTTGCAAAAACCTGATAATGTCCTCATTCAGCTTATGTGCTCCAATCAATGAAATAAGAGCTTTGTTGAGGTTTATACTACTTTGGGAAATAATTTCAACTGCCGCCTGACTATGCGACATGGCTCCGCGTGAAATACCCGATTCACTCCTTACGCGCTTTCCCACAAATAATGCCGTTTGAAAAAGATGATGAATACCTTTTGATAAATTATTTTTTTCGCAGGCTTCCAAATAAGCGCTTTTTATTTGGCCTTGAATAGCAGTTTCACCAATTAAACTTGATTCTAAACCCGACACCACCCGAAAAAGATGTCGGGCAATACTCAACGGGACTTCACCAACGCCATAATAAAACTCCAACCGGTTGCAAGTCTGCACTAAAACACCCGCAATATCAGTGTCAGGTGGAAATATCTTTACCGCAGACTCGCGTTGAGCTAATGAATCATTTAACTGGTTGATAGAAGACAGATGGATCATTTTCTAAATTATTTTTAATTTTATTACGAACTGCAATGGCTCGAAATACGACCGAAATATTGCATGTAAATTGTTCAAGGAATCTCATTGTGTGACTGGTAATAAGTACTTCACTAAATCTCATGAAAATCCTTACCTTCAATAGTTGCTTTTACATAATTTTTTCTCAGGACGAAATCACCAAATCGTTCTGATTTATTGCGGTTTTTGGCAAAATCTTCAAGAATCGGTTTTAATGTCTCTATTATCTCTTTTTCATCAATATTTTCCTTGTATAATTTATTTAGTCGGTCTCCTGTAAAACCGGCTCCCAGATAAAGATTATATTTTCCCGGAGCTTTTCCCACAAACCCAATTTCGCCAAGATACGGACGGGCACAGCCATTTGGGCACCCAGTCATCCGCACTATTATTGGTTCTTGTTCAATTCCATTTGCAATAACAATTTCGTCAAGTTTATCGATAAGTGAAGGAAGATAACGTTCCGCCTCAGCAAAAGCCAGACTGCATGTATTCAGAGCAACACATGCAAGAGAATTGAGCCTTAAACCTGTTAGCTTTTTATCAGACCCTGCACTATATTCATTCAATATTTTTTCAACCGACTTTTTATTTTCAACCGAAATATTCGCAATGATAAGATTTTGATTGCCTGTTAGGCGAAAGTCACCATCATGTATTTCAGCAATTTTTTTTAGAACTGTTTTAAGTTGGAATTGTTCCGTGTCTCTAACCCTCCCTCCTTCAACAAACAGTGTGAGATGCCATTTACCATCAAATCCCTTTACCCAGCCATAAGTATCCCCATTTGAAATGAAATGGTAGGGTTTAGTCGGTTTAAGTTCATATCCAAGACGAACGTTTAATTCCTGAATAAACTTATCAACACCTAGTCTGTCTAAAGTGTATTTAAGTCGTGCGTTCTTTCGGTCGGATCGGTTTCCAAAATCACGCTGGATCAAAACAATTTTCTCTGAAACATCTACTACCTGATCTTTGGAGCAATAACCAATTACGTTGGCTAACCGCGGGTATGTTTCAGGAATTCCGAAAGTCATTCCCATCCCTCCTCCGATAGCAATATTAAATCCGTCAAGTTTGCCATTCTTCTCAACAGCGATTAAACCCAAATCGTTTGCAAAAATGTCGCTATCATTGTGAGGCGGAATAGCAATGGCTATCTTGAATTTCCGTGGGAGATACGTTTTCCCGTATATAGGTTCTACATCTTTTGCTCCACCTGCAATTAGCTCTTTATCGAGCCAAATTTCGTGATATGCTTTGGTTTGTGGAGTAAGATGGTCACTTATTTTTCTTGCAAAGTCGTAAGCTTCGGCCTGAAGCAATGATTGGTTTGGATTAGGATTACACATCACGTTGCGGTTAACATCGCCGCAGGCTGCAATGGTGTCCAGAAGTGAAAGATTGATTTCCTGTATGGTCGTCTTAAGTTTACTTTTAAATATACCATGCAGTTGAAAAGCTTGGCGGGTGGTGAGTTTAATCGTTCCACTACCATATTCATCCGCCAATTTATCAATCGAAAGCCACTGTTTCGATGATGCAATACCACCGGGAAGACGAACCCGTATCATGAATGAATAAAGGGGTTCAAGTTTCTGATGTTTGCGCTCGCTTTCCAAATCGCGGTCAAATTGTTGGTACGATCCATGAAACTTAATCAGATTTGTATCGGCCGGTGCAATGGCTCCTGTTATTTCGTTGTTAAGGCTTTCAATTATTGTACCTCTTAGGTAATTGCTATTTTCTTTTATTATCTCTACCTCGGATAGTGGTTGCGTAATATCGCTCATAATTGGTGTCATTTAATATATATCTACTTGATATCGTTTGCTCTTCTTAAGAAGTTTAACATAATCCCCGGCTATCTCAGCGGTATGACCACCTTCTTTTGCTATAATTTCAGTAAGGGTTTTATTAACGTCATTCCACATATTTTTCATATCGCCGCAAACATAGAAATAGGCGCCTTCCTCGAGCCAGGAATATAATTCTTTGGAATGTTCTAACATTTTATGCTGAACGTATACTTTTTTATTTGTATCGCGTGAAAAGGCTACATTAAATCGGGTAAGTATACCTTTTTTATAATAATTCTGAAATTCAGTCTGATAAAGAAAGTCAGTTGAAAAGTGCCTGTCTCCAAAGAAAAGCCAGTTTTTACCCTTGCTGCCATTTGCTTCCCTATCCTGAAGGAAAGACCTGTATGGCGCTATGCCGGTACCTGGCCCAATCATAATTACCGGAGCATCTGAGTTTGCAGGTAGTCTGAATTCAGAATTTCTCTCCAGATAAACTGATATTTCCTGATCTTCGAGGAGTCGATCGGATAAAAACGTGGAGCAAGTTCCTTCCTTATAGCGTCCATTTTTGTAGCGAACAGCCGAAACAGTCAGATGGACTTCGTCAGGATATGCTTTCGAACTTGATGCGATGGAATACAATCGTGGATGAAGTTTTCGAAGTATTCCCACAAAGTTCTCAGCAGATAGGCTTACGGGAAAATCCATTGTTAAATCGACCAAATCCCTTCCATAAACATATTCCTTGAGTTTCGTTGAATCATCTAAAATATGCTGCAACTCAGTATTTTTGGCATATGCGTTATAATTTGCCATAACATCGGGACTAATCACTGATAGCTCAAAATTATGTGTTAATGCCTCTTCCAGAGATTTTTCTGTTTTTCCAACATTGACTATTGTTTTGGCGTTGACTTTAAGTGAATGCAACACTTCATTCACCAAGTATGATGAGTTAATTGGATATACCCCCAGAGAATCACCGGGCTCATAGCTAAAACCTGAATTTTCCAATGAAATTTCGTAGTGAAATATTTCTTTCTCCGAGCCCCTGCCGGTAAGCTTTATTTTATTTAATATTTTCGTTTTAAATGGTGTTAATTTAGTGTACACGGATTCCTTTATTTCGGGGAAACCGTTCATTTCCGGTTTTACCGCACCGTTGATTACAACCGAAGATGATGCAGCGCTTCCGATGTGTGATGCTAATTTGGAAACGACCCCATGGATCCACATATCGGAAGTGGCCTGAAAATCTACATCACAGTCAACTCTCGGATGCAAGCGTTCGGCGCCTAACTCCCCGATCTTTTTATCCAACTCCTGACCCGTTTTGCAGAAATGCACATAACTACGATCGCCCAAGGCCAAAACGGAAAATTTTATATTGGTTAGTTTGGGAGCACGTTTCCCATGAAGAAACTCGTAAAATTCCTCGGCGGCAACAGGGGGCACACCCTCTCCATGCGTGCTGACTATCACCAATACATATTTTTCGTCTTTAAGTTTCGAGAGAGTATATTCGTTCATGTCCTCCAATCGAACGGAAATGCCTTTTGATTCCGCCTCAGCTTTTAATTTTTTGGCAATTGCAGCTCCGTTGCCGGTTCTGGATGCGTATAAAACAGTTATTGCAGGAAGCCCTGGATTCCTATTGGGTTGTGATTGAGCCTGAATAGTTTTAATAGATTGAGGTAAACTTATTCCCGAAAGATATCCCGCAAGCCAGGTGAGTTGTTGATCATCAAAAGAATGCAGGAGGTCTTCGACCAGTTTTTTTTGATCGGAGGTAAATGGCAGAATGGATGTAAAATCTGGATTCTTCATAATATTGTTTACAAAGCGGGTATTAGTTTCCCGCAATGCAAAGTTGCGAACCTGGCAGTAGTTTATAAATACCGTTGATGTGGTATATTGCATACCTAAATTTAGGTATGCAATAAATTAATATTTAGTGCTATGTATTCAGGACTACATATTATATTGACTTAACTTTAAATATAATATTCCGTGGTGTCAATTATACCGGCTCGCAAGGCATACATAAGCAGTTCGGAAGAATTGCCAATACCAAGCTTTCGGAAGATATTTTTTCGGTGCGTTATGATGGTATGAAAGCTAAGATTCTTTTGCTGAGCAATTTCTTTCGTAGTTAACCCTTGAGTAATAAGCTTTACGATTGCAATTTCTGAATTAGTTAAATGTCCTGAATCATTAATATTTTTTGCAGATGTTTTATGCTCCAAAATAACATCCATTATTTCATTACTAAAGTATTTTTTACTCTGTAACGTGGCATTAAAAGCGTCTAAAAATTCCGACACTTCGCATGATTTTAAAACATAATTAGTAATTCCACTATCAATCACTTTCAGAATTTCATGTGGCGATTTAATATCTGAAACTACTAAAATACCAATAGCCGGATAGATTTTTTTTATTTCACGCAGGTCAGAAATATCAGTAAAATCAAACAGTTCAAAATCGATAATCACAATATTTGCATCAAAGGATATTAATGAATCATATAATTCATCTTTGGTATTAATTTCTTTTATGTTTAATGATTTCCCATAAAAAGCAGTGAGAATGGAAATTATACCAAGCCTGGTTAATGTTTGGTTGTCTGCCAATATAATATTTAAGGTTCCCATTTTTTTAAAACTAAGTTCTTAAGTAAATGATTTGGGTGTGTTGAATAGTTCTTTTATATGATTATTATTATGTAAAGATTGAATTCTTTTTTTAATTCTATTGACTGGTTAACATTTTTATTGATTATGAGCTTTTTTAACTCTGACCCTGAAAGGATAAAGCTGACAAATTAACCTGTGCTCATTAAGGATGAAAGATAAAAATTCAGTAGTAACCGAGAAACAATTTGACTTT
>JANXXY010000121.1 GCA_025350365.1 Bacteroidales bacterium
TGATAAAAAACGTGTGATGGCAGTTACGAAATGTGATATGCTTGATGAAGAGTTAATAGCCGAAATCTCTAAAGACCTCCCGGAAGTTCCATGCGTGTTTATTTCTTCCATAACCCGGCTGGGAATTGATAAATTAAAAGATATTCTCTGGAAAGAATTAAACAGCTAAAAGTATGAATCTTATTCATCAGCTTGACCTTTTCGATCAAAAACTGTTGCTTCTGATTAATGGGCTTAACTGCCCTTTGATGGACGAGGTGATGTGGTTAATAAGCAGTAAAATTATCTGGGCACCACTCTATGCTGTTCTCATTTATTTTTTAATACGCGAACGAAAATGGAATTTCTGGATAACCTTGTTGACCATTGTTTTATTGATTGTTTTAAGCGATCAGGCATCGAACTTTATAAAAGATTCGGTTCAACGCTTTCGGCCATCACACAATCCGGTCATTGGGAACCTAATACACATTGTTCATAACTATTACGGGGGCGACTATGGGTTTGTTTCGGCACATGCCTCAAATTCATTTGCCGTAGCCACTTTTATTTCTTTATTTTTCTCAAAACGCTGGTTAACGGTTTCGATGTATTGTTGGGCAGCTCTTATTGCTTATAGCAGGATGTATCTGGGGGTGCATTATCCGTTCGACGTGATAGGTGGCGCTATTCTGGGCACCGGCATTGGAATAATGGTATTTTATATTGAACAATGGGGATATAGGCGGGCTTTGGCACATACAAAAACACGCTGGTAAAGTGAAGAATTTGGCTCTCCGTTCGGCTTAGGCTCTGCCTAAGTCGGTTATATTGAAACAGGCTCAGCCTGTTAATACACGTTCAGCTAAAATAAACGCCGTTTGGCTTAGATTGTGCCTAAGTCATATATATAAATACAGGCTCGGCCTGTTAAGATATATTCGACTAAGATAGAACCTTAGCCGAACTCTTTCATTTGTCATCAGTTATTTTTTGTCAAAATGCTCTGTATAACACATAACCTCACCGATCCATATTTCAATATAGCTTCTGAAGAATACCTCTTAAAGAATTTTTCGGATGATATTTTTATGCTTTACAGAAATCGTCCTTCAATTATTGTTGGTAAACATCAGAATACATTTGCCGAGGTAAACCACTGGTTCGCAAAGGAAAACAATGTACATGTGGTAAGACGCCTTTCGGGGGGTGGTACCGTTTTTCACGACTTGGGAAACCTTAATTTCACATTCATACAGAATGGGCACGAAGGTAGTCTGGTCGATTTTAAACGATTCACCGAGCCTATCCTCCGGGTATTGCAAAGTATGGGCGTCCCCGCCGACCGAAGCGGACGAAACGACCTGATCATTCATGGACTTAAGTTTTCGGGAAATGCGGAACACATCTATAAAAACCGCACTTTGCATCATGGTACCTTACTATTTTCATCCAAACTCAACTCGTTAGGAGAGGCTCTTCGGGTAAATCCCGATCATTACCTGGATAAAGCTGTAAAATCTGTGCGCAGCCCTGTTACCAATATTATCGACCATCTCCCTGTACCAGTTTTACTTGAAACATTCAGTGAAACAATTGTTAACCATGTTTTTTCTATACTTCCAAACATAACCACATATAAATTTTCTACGACTGATATTGAAAATATTGAGAAACTGGTCAATGAAAAGTACTCCACCTGGGACTGGAATTATGGATATTCTCCCCGGTTTACTATGCATAAAACCGGATATTTGAATGAAAAGCCTGTAAGCTTTACCCTTGAAATAGAAAAGGGGATTATTCGTCAGTCTTCGATTGAAATTAACAATGTGAAGTCCTCACTATTTGAAGATGCTTTTAAAAATCAATACTTTAAGGAAGAAATTGTTATGGAAATAATTGCTCAATCATTTGGAAAGTCAGATGCTGAGGCTGTTTTGAGGATTATTTTTTAAAATTACATGTTCGGCATAAGCTGCGTCTAAGCCGTTTAAAAATACAGGCTCAGCCTGTAAAGATATATTCGGCTAAGATAAAACCTTAGCCGAACTATGGGACATGGAACAGAGGATTCAATTATTTTACACCAAAGATGTTGTCCCGATAGGCCTTAGAACGGGTCGCGCAGCGTCAAATAAAAAATTCCATATATTGATTGGCAGCTGTTTGAATGAAGTCGAGGAACGAGACGGAATGAGTTCCGCCGGTCAGAGTTTATTCACCTCATGTTTATTTTTATAGGTGTTCAAGAGATCACTTCGTTAAGTTTTGGTTACTTTTTTCGGAAAAAAAGTGACAAATAAATTATACAACACTTCGGTAAATATTCAGCAATATTCTTAAAATGAAATACCTGGATATATATTGAAATATTTCTGTATTTCTCTGTATTTCAACGTAATACATTTTATAAAATATGCAAAACTTGAAAAACCACCGAACCATTGTTATATTTACTTTACATTAATTGAAGCCAGTTTCTAATATAAATACTCGAAAGAGAATTCGTAATGAGTTTCGTTTGGTAGGTAGGGCTTAATTATTTTACTACCATAATGCCGTCCTGATGGATGCTAGCATAATGCCGTCCCGATGGGACTGAAAATGGTGGATTTAATTCTTTTAGATAGTCTTTCACAATAATTTGCCTGAAAAATGGATTTCAAAGTTAACAACTTCGCAATAGAGTTATAAGGGATTTTTAGATTAGTTATTGACAATAGATGAGCAA
>JANXXY010000146.1 GCA_025350365.1 Bacteroidales bacterium
CTTATAAAATCAGGCACAGCCTGAAAAGATATATTTGGCTTAGGCACAGCCTAAGCCGAACGAGAGATAACTTGTAGACATTGATAATGGCTTTGATTATCAACGCATAAAAATAAGTTATTTCGTAGGTTAAAAAATAAAATTGCTTCTATATTAACGCATTAATTGTAAAATATTTATTATTAATGCATTGCAATTATTAACTGCTTCGAAAAAAAATGTATTTGGATACAACATAAGGTACTCATATAATGTAAACATTACAAAAAAGGCCAACAATTAAAAGCCAGATTTATCTAAGTCCTAAAACAATTCTGTCAGTTAATTGTTTTATGAGTAAATACAAACTATATATGGCAAACAGAATTCTTGATATTGTGAAGCCTGGCGTTCTTTCAGGCGATGACGTTCAAAAAGTTTATAATGCAGCAAAAGAGAGTGGATTTGCCATTCCGGCAGTAAACGTAGTAGGCACAAGCACTGTTAATGCGGTACTTGAAGCAGCTAAAGTGGTAAATTCCCCTGTAATTATTCAGTTTTCAAACGGTGGTTCAATTTTTTATGCAGGCAAAGGATGTCCGAATGGAAACCACGAAGCAGAAATTTGGGGCGCCATATCCGGGGCAAAACACATTCATCATTTGGCTTCTGTGTATGGAGTGCCGGTTATTTTGCATACCGATCATGCTGCAAAAAAGCTACTTCCTTGGATTGACGGACTTCTTGACTATGGCGAAAAACATTTTAAAGAATATGGCAAGCCTCTCTTTAGCTCGCACATGCTTGATCTTTCGGAAGAATCGCTGGAAGAGAATATAAAGATAAGTAGCCAATATCTTGAGCGGATGAACAGGATAGGTATGACGCTTGAGATTGAACTTGGAGTTACAGGTGGTGAAGAGGACGGCGTTGATAATTCCAGTATCGAAAATTCTTCGCTTTACACCCAGCCCGAACATGTCGCCTATGCTTATGAACAACTGGGCAAAATAAGCAAACATTTTACCATAGCAGCCTCCTTTGGCAATGTTCATGGCGTGTACAAACCTGGTAATGTGAAACTGGAGCCTAAAATCCTGCATAAATCTCAGGAATATATTCAACACAAACACAACACAAGCGATAAACCGGTGAATTTTGTATTTCACGGAGGTTCCGGTTCTACCCGCGAAGAAATAAGGGAAGCCATAAGCTATGGCGTTGTTAAAATGAATATTGATACCGATGCTCAATGGGCTTTTTGGGATGGCGTCCGTAAATTTGAAGCTGCTAACCGGGCATATCTTCAGGGACAAATTGGAAATCCAGAGGGATCGGACAAACCCAATAAAAAGAAATACGATCCGCGTGCATGGTTACGCGAAGGTGAAAAAACGCTTGTTGAAAGACTCAAAATTGCCTTTGAGGACTTAAACTGTTTGAACAGAAATTAGGCATATTATTTAGAATTTAAAATGCAAAGGCACAAAATCACAAAGTAAAATATAATTTGTGATTTGTGCCTTTTGTCATTTACTAAGTCTCTATCCGCCTATTAATTCATCAATACATTCGGCCATTAACCGTATACCTTTGTCAATCATTTTGTCATTTGCACACGAATAATTAAGCCGCAGGGTGTTTACATCCCCTGTACGATTAGTATAAAACTGGTTTCCGGGAACGAAAACTACATTTTTTTTGGTTGTAAGCGAAAGCAATTCCATTGAAGAGAAGCCTTCAGGTAGTGTTACCCATAAAAACATCCCGCCATCGGGTTCAGTAAATAAAATTTCCCGTGGAAAATACTTTTTTATTGCAGAAACCATAGCGTCACGTTGTTTTCCATAAGCAATGCTTACCTTACGAATATGAGCATCGTTGTCGAACATCGTAAAGTACTGATTTATTATCATCTGGCAAAAGAAATTGGTATGTAAGTCAGCAGCTTGTTTAGCTACAATAAGTTTTTCCATAATTTCATCAGGCGCAACAACCCATCCAATGCGGAAGGAAGGCACTATTGTTTTGGAAAATGTTCCTAACATAATGGTTTGATCAGGCAGATAATTTTTAAAGTCTGGTTGTGCATCCCCGTTAAATCGAAGTTCGCCGTAGGGGTCATCTTCGACAAGCAGTATATTGGAATTTTTAATCAAACCAGCCACTCTTTCCCGGTTTTTCGCGGTATAACATATGCCCGAAGGATTTTGGAAGTTGGGAACAATGTACATTATTTTTGGGTTGTGGTTTGTGATGGTTTTTGAAAGTGCCTCACAATCCATACCTTCCTGATAAACAGGTACTGAGAGGAACTTTGGACTGAATACTGAAAATGCTTGAATTGCACCCAGATATCCAGGTTCTTCCATAATTATTTCATCGTTTTCATTCAAAAATATTTTTCCTAACAGATCTAATGCCTGTTGTGAACCATTGGTAATGAGGATTTGGTTGATGTCGACATTTATCCCTTTATTGTCCTTATACCGTTTTGCAATGGATTTACGTAACTCGTCATAACCCTCAGAATTGCTATATTGAAGAGCATCACTTCCAGCATTTTTAAATACTTCATTGGTGGCTTGGTTTAATTCATTAATTGGGAACAAACTGGGGTTAGGTAGCCCTCCTGCAAAAGATATAATGTTTTTATCTGTGGCAATTTTTAAAATTTCACGTATAAACGAGCGGGGAACGCCGTGTATACGGTCAGCGAAGGTAATATTCATGATTATTTTATATATGAGAGTTATAAAAATGAGTTATTAAGGAAATGAACCTTAATTGTAATTGAATTGATGTTTTTTTGGTGTAAGGTGCACGGATACACCAAATTGATTAGTATCTCCCTTCCGGGAGGAGGAATGATAGAATATTACAAATGATCGATATTTGAACTACACGGTGCATCATTATCATGAAATGAATAACAAAAATAAGGGAAAATTTGGATTTAAGGTGGCACAAAAAAAACTTCTCAACGAATTTACTCCTCAAATGCATCGCTAAATAGGTATTCGGTAAGGTTAACTTCGTGGCTAAGACCCATTTTCAGACGAAGTCGGTATCGGCTTATTTCAACACCACGGGGGTTTATGTTAAGCAATTTAGCAATCTCTTTGGTGGTGAAATTCATTCGAAGGTAGGAGCAGAGCCGTAAATCGTGCGGCGTTAATTTCGGGTGCTTAGTTTTCAGCATTTTAAAGAATCCCTGTTGTGATAATTTTAAGGTGTCCATTGCACTGGTCCACTCTTCGGTTTGGGTTTTTAGTCCCTCGTTGATTATACGTTCCATATCGCGAATGGATTTGATAGGATATTTAGACGAGGATTCTTTGAGGGATGATATTTGTTCCTGTAATTCGCTGAGAATTTCGTTTTTCTGAATCAAATACCGCATGGAAAGCATCAGTTCATATGATTTGTAATCGAGTTCGCTTTCTAGTTTTTTACGGCCCACCTCAAATTCGATCAATTTTTTTTGCCTGCGAAGCTCTATCCGGAATACATAAATAGCGAACAATACAATCCCTATCAATACCAGCGAATATAGCAAAAAGGCATACCAGTCAAGATACCAGGGTCTTAGGATGGTAAATTTAGCTTCAGCTCCTTCATCATTGATGTCAGATTTTACCAGCACGTGATAGGTGCCATATTTAAGGTTAAGATACGAAAAATAGTCGAGGGTGGTTTTGTGCCAGTCTTCATCGATTTCCTTAATTTTATAAAAGAACACTTTATCTTCCTGGCTAAATTTTCCCGGATCAATAAAATAAACGGTCAGGTTATTGTTCCGGTAAGCTGACTGAATGGTATTTGACAGCTCAAGACAAAATTCATTTGCTTTTTCTTTGCCTTGAAAGACCATATTATTGATCCTGAGTCTTATCTTGTTAGGGTTTTTATCACGATAAGCCAGATTATACGTTAGAAATACCTGGCGGGTAGGAATCAGCAACGTTTTATCATCAAGCTGGATGATTTGGTTTTCGCGTTCAGGGAGATTAATTGATTTTTGCGAAAACTCGAATTTCTTTTTGGCCACAAAATCCTTTGATATCTGAAAAAGACCTGTTTTACGGTCGTTTACAAACCAATATTCGTCTTTTTCGTGAGGAATGATTTGTTGCGTATGAATGAATTCGCCTAAACTTGCATTCAATGAGTTAAAGACAACGACCTTTTTTTGCTCGTAGTCGTATGTATAGATATTTTCGGTGGTCGAAAATGCCACGTTGTTATTTATTTTAAACGATGAAGTCTGAAAAGGTTTATCGAGAACGATATTATAAAAATCCGACTTAACTATTGAATCGAGTGATTCGTCGAGCTCTAGTTTGTATATGCCTTTATGCAGGTGCGGCGCCCATATAAATCCGAGGTAATCAACTTCCAGGTGACGAACCGGTTCGTTAAAATATTTCACCTTATTCCGGAAAACCCATTTTCCTTTTTCATTTTTTTTGAATACAACTATTCCGGTATAGGTGCCTTCTATCAGCATGTCGTGGTATTGCCTGATTGACCATCCTCCGGTGACATTTGAAATCTGACGAAACTGATTACCCTCCACAATAAAAGTACCCTCGTTATGACCACATAATATCTGATTGCCAAATTTTTCCAGTGTCCATACCTGTCCCTGGCTATGGGGAATCATGCGAATATTTGTAAAGTTGTAGTTGAAGTTGTCCTTAATGATATCAGCAACGAACAAGCCATGATTAGTACCCAGATAAAGTTGGTTCTTATCTTTCAAAACGGTATAAATAGTGCCTAACGTACCGGTTGTATTCGTATAATGTGTGTATGGCGAGAAAACATCCACGTAATTCACACCTTCATCCAAACCCACCCATAAACCGTTGTCCATGTCTTTTGAAAGCGAAAGAACTGTATTATTTTTGAGCCCATTTGAAAAGTTATAATGTTTTAAGATTTCGCCTTGTTTATTGCAAAAAACCACTCCATTCTGTATTGTGCCAAAAGCCATGATTGAATCGTTAATGCTAACACCCGCATTACATGTATAATCCTGCAAAAACGACGATATGGGAGATGAAAAATAAGTGAACTGTTGGTTGGTATATTTGTATATTCCACTGTTGGAGGTACAAATGTAAAGTGCATTGCCTTTACCCTCAATGATGGAATGTACTTTTCGGAATGCATACAATGCGCTGCCGGGTATAAATTCGAACTTTTTTCCATCGAACCAATATAATCCATGATCAAGTACCTGTGCAATAAAGTTCTTGCCCACCTGAAAAAGGAAAAGCATGGTAAAAGGACTCTTTACCGATTCCACCCGTTTATTGTCATAGATATAAATAGTTGTAAACGATTGAAAATAAATCTTCCCGGCTGAAGAATATATCTTCCATATCTCATCATTTTTGTTGATTTTGATTTCTTTGGTAAGCGAATGGTAGGTTAATTGTCCGTTGGACGTCAGATTCCAGACCCCAAAGTCTTCAAACGAACCTGTAAAAATATCACCCTTTTTATCTGCCAACACCGAGCGGACACCTTTTCGATATGGAAGATGGTATGTTTTTTTGCTAATTCCATTGTATTCAATCAATCCATCGGAGTTTGCGAAATAAACGAGTCCGTTTTTAGGATTTTGGGAGATGTTCCAGTTTTGATTATCAATGGATATATTGCCTGGAATGTAACTTATTATTTCGTGCGGCTGGTTAATATCAGTAGCTCGGAGTAAGGAAGTAAATAAGAGAATAAATAAAATTATGCTTGGTGAACGCTTCCTTAGATTACAAGTCATAAACATGGCTTTTATTATTAGGGCATCATTCGAATGTATACAAAAATATCACAAAAAAACCGGATGTTATTCCGTTTTATGGAGGCTAATGATTAATTAACTTTTATTTGCTATTATTTGAATGGAATTTAGCGGCTATAAGAAAGGGAAATAATCGAACATTTGTATATTGTTTAGTGTTTTGTTTGTCTATCAGCCAGTGTAGTTATAAATTTATTACTTCTTAATATTTACTGATCATGGATAAAAGAATAGAAATTGTAAATGCTTCCGATCCGAAGGCATTAAAACAACAATTGGAACAAATGGTTAATCAGGGATGGCAGATAAAAGGTGTGGTAGGATATAATCCCCATGTTGCGGATAGCGAACCATTTATTATCATGCAAAGAGATTCCGTAGACGATCCGGCAATAAGTGAAAGTTATTATGTAAATGAAAATTTGGCAACTGAACAGTTTTACACTAACCCAGAACCTCCACGAAAGGAAATATCCATTAGCATGGGATGAATAAATGGAAGTAAATGGAAATAAATGGAAGTAAGTTGAAGTAAATGGAAGTAAATGGAAGTAAATAGAAATGAATTGAAATAAGTTGAAATAAATAGAAATAAATTGAAATAAGTTGAAGTAAATGGAAGTAAGTTGAAGTAAGTTGAAATAAATAGAAATAAATTGAAATAAGTTGAAGTAAATGGAAGTAAATTGAAGTAAGTTGAAATAAATAGAAATAAATTGAAGTAAGTTGAAATAAATTGAAATAATT
>JANXXY010000157.1 GCA_025350365.1 Bacteroidales bacterium
TTTCGTGAAGCCTCAACCGTTTATGGTGCAAAAATACTGGCTCCCGGAGGGTTTATATCTAATCCTTACGATGCCATATCGTTGGGTCTGGCATTGATGTTTGGCACGGCAGGACTTCCTCACATTTTAATGCGTTTTTACACCGTTCCCTCATTTAAAGAGGCTCGTAAATCGGTGTTTGTGGCCACAGGATTTATTGGATACTTTTATATACTTACATTTATTATTGGATTTGGAGCAATGGCGCTGGTAGGTCAGGATGTGATCACTGGCGCTGTAGGCCATGTAGGTAATAAAGGTGGAAACATGGCGGCCTTATTATTGGCCGAAAACGTAGGAGGAGCTCCCTTTCTCGGATTTATTGCAGCGGTGGCCTTTGCTACCATATTGGCCGTGGTAGCCGGATTAACACTTAGCGGAGCTTCTTCCATCTCTCATGATATTTATGTGAACGTCATCAAAAAAGGAATTTCCGACGAAAAAGGAGAGATGATGGTTGCCAGGGTGGCCACCATTGTTGCCGGAATATTGTCTATCCTTTTAGGCTTTATCTTTGAAGGAAAAAATGTCGCCTTTATGGTTGGCTTGGCCTTCTCCATAGCTGCAAGCGCTAACTTCCCTGCCCTCATTTTAAGTATTATGTGGAAGCCCTTTACAACAACCGGCGCCGTGGCAAGTATTGTAACAGGAGCGGTAAGTGCGGTATCTCTTATCATTTTAAGCCCTACGGTATGGGTTGACATCTTTGGATATTCGACGGCTGTTTTCCCGTTAAAAAATCCGGCACTTATCTCCATGCCTCTTGCTTTTATTGTTGGTTTTGCTGTTTCATTGGCAGCAAAAGACGAGAATGCCAGGGAATTGTTTGAAAGCGAAAAACTACGATCCTTCCTAGGTGTGGGAGCTGAATAAAAATAAAAATCCGGTCAGGCTTGTTCCATCACCGGATTTAATGCCTGGCCGTCATTGTTTTGTCTTTAACGGATCGGCTGCCTCCATATAAAATTGGTTTTGAAGTTCTTCAATTTTATTCGAGTTTTTTACCGTTTGAATCAGTTTAACCAATTGATCCGCCCTAAATGCAAGTACTGTTTTTCCCAATTCCACAGTACTTTTACTTCCATCGCCGGCATAATGGTTTGGATATCGGGCATACCACCATATTCCGGTATATTGAAAAGGAATACCCTCTAAGCGTTCCTGATTGGCTCCAGACTGAGTTGCTGCAAGGTCCATTTTAACCAGATCGGGACGAATAGACAGAATCGTAGCCGTTTCCACTTCATCGGCATGGCCTCCCTCAGTGGTTTTCCGCATACTTTTAATTTTCTTCATCATGGTCGAATCTTCACTTACCTGAAATAATACCAGTGAATAGTCTTTCATGCTATGGAGCTGCGACATGCAGAAATAGTGCAAAAAGTCGTTATTACCTCCATGTCCATTTACGATAATGATCTTCTTAAACCCATTGCGCGATAGTTCGTTGCAGGTCTCCTGAAGCAGATTCCAGATAATTTCGTTACTATAAGCAATAGTGCCCGGTTGATGCCTGGCCTCGTTAATCTGACCGAAATAATACATCGGGAAAACCACACAATATTCCTTCTCAGCAGCCTGAGTGGATACCTGTCGGCATCCTAAAATATCAGTGCCCAGGGGAAGATGCGGCCCGTGCTTTTCCAAAATACCTATCGGAAGGAGACAAACACCTTCGGATTTTTGCACCGCTTTAACAAAATCGGGCGCTGTAAGTTCCTCATACCTGAACGGTAACGATTGCGTTGTTGAATTTTGAGCCTGCACAACACTGTGCAGAAAAAGGACAAGAATTAATAAAATTAACTTTTGCATGACTATTAGTTTAGTTAGTGTTTGTAGGTCAAATTTACAAAAGCCGGGTGTTAAAACCATATAAGATGATAAATTTTAAAATAACGGGCTTAAAATATAGGTAAGTAAATTAGTTGTTTGTAAAAACAACAAAAGGCTTAGGATATAAAACCCCAAGTCTTTCTATTATTGGTTACGATGCATAACTGTTTTTTTAATGCTGTTTTTAGCCTTTATTCAAATGGTTTACAGAATCATAAGTGTACGATCTTTACGGCAGTATTACTTAAAAAATATTATTGTATGAGAAAACGTATTGAACCTACAATTGTAGAACAAGCTATTGAAAGTGTAGCCGGTTTTGATCTGGTACTTAAAAAACTTGAGCAGCAAGTCGTACTTAAAGGAAAAAGCAGCATTAAAAAAACAGTTATGCATCGTAACCAATAATA
>JANXXY010000213.1 GCA_025350365.1 Bacteroidales bacterium
TATATGCCCTTAGCGATGTTGGTTCATGGTGTTCAAGTGAATATATTTTTGGGACAACAATTCATGAATTAGCTCATGCCTCTCATTGGGAAATAGGCTATTCATATGGCGATTATGTTGTTCAGGCTATTTTCTCTGAGCCATTTTTGCCAGAAAGTTGGGCTCAGGGAGTAGAGGCAGTAATTACTTCTAGCATCTATGGAAACCAATGGGAGCAAAATCAATACGTTGCAATAAGCAATATTTTGGGCCAAGGGGGGTATACTCCAATAGTATGGGACATGCTCGACGACTTTAATCAGAATGTAATAGTTAGTTCCTCTTGCCCGGTTGACAATGTAAGTGGATATACGTTACCTCAATTGGAAAATGCCCTGTATGGAAATTACACTTGGGAAACATGGCGAGATGCAATCATAAACAATTATGACAATCCTTCTGAGGGAAATTTACGCGAACTTTTTGCAAACGATAAATAATACAGCAATGAAACGACCATGATACAATGTCACAAGCATCTTGGTCGTTTCTTTAATGTCAATTAATTAAATATATAATCATGAGATACTATCTTATATTAGGTTTGGTTGTTATGTCTGTTTTGTTGGGCTGTGGGAAAGACTATTATAACACATTTTTGATTAGTAACAATACAAACTATCAAATACAAATTAAGGGTTTTGATAGAAAAACCTTGGATCATATTAACAGTCCAATGCATTCTGAGACAATTACTATTCAGCCAAATTCTAAATTTTCCGTACAAAAGAAGAAAAATGGTGAGGATCGCCAGTTTGGAGGTATTTTTTTATCAATGAACATAGACTCAGTTATTATTATTTTTGATAGTAAAAAAATAGTTAAATACGCATGCGCTAGTGAACACGGAGGAGTATTTTGCAAGGATAAACGAAATATATTGAATTTTCAGGAGTATTATAAGAAAGAATGTGGAAAGAATGAATGCACTTATTCTTACACAATTTCAGATACCGATTATGATTCGGCTGAGATTATAAAATAAACACATGCTGGTTATAAGGTTGCAAATAGTTTGAAATAGAAAGAAGGCCGTTCTTAATTTTAAAACTAGACGGCTTCTCCTATTGATTTTTAGCTATATCGTCAATGAATAACTGAACATAACACAGGCTCATACACCATAAGGGTTTCATCGGTATGCCAAGCTCATCGCCCGCGTTTTGTAACCAGCGGGTAGATTGCGAATCTCACCGCAATCCCTTACGGTGTATAGCCTTAAACGTTAGGTGCAACCGTGTAGCCCAATGCTCAGCGTAATGTTCGAGGCGATCGGCTAACGTCTTCGACTTCGCCGTTTTAAGCAGCATTCTTCAGACTGCACAAATTCCCTTAAAAATACGTTTTCCATTTCACATCCATCAATATTATCTCCAATATACTATCTATTTCTGCGTAATTACCTGCACTGGAATAAATATAATCTTCCGGTTTTCTCAAAAAACCTGCCCTTACCGGATTATGATGCAGATAATCTAATTTTTTTCGGGTAAATTCTGGCGAATAAATTACAACTACATGATTTTCATGTGTCCAAAGTTGATAATTTTCGTTTCGGCGGTGCCGTTATGCATTGTACTGAAACCGGTTTAACATCCATTCCTTTCGGCTTTCTGTTCCTTTTGATATGTTTTTATTATATTCTTGGCAGTAAACTTTTTAAAATCGCGTATTGTATTGCTTAATTCTCCTTGAGGGCTGTTTGCAATTAAATGAATGTGATTGGACATTATAACAAACCCAAATATTTGAAGCCCTTTGTTCTGCTGGCAGTAGCGCAAACTGTTCTATAACAATATCCCGATATGCCTGCCGGGTAAACACATCTATCCAGTCTACTACCTGAATGGTAAGATAGTGTAAGGCTGATTGATCACGTATCTGATAACCTGTTGACATAAACGAAAAAATATACACTTTGAACCAATGCAAAATACCGCTTTTGCTTCAAATTTGCAAAAGCGGTGATTATTAAGCTGTCAGGAACTTAGGCGAAGCCGGTCTCACGACCAAAGGGAGTAGACCGCTATTTAGCCCGGCGAAGTCGAAGACGTTCGCCGAGCCGCTCTGGCCTTTATACTTCGGCTAGCGGGTATTGAATTCTGGCTAAATTACAAAACTAAATACAAACCGCAACCTTACATATAGTTGCTAATGCGTGGCTGTGGTTGTTATTGCTTCAACTGCTGAATTGCAAATTCAGCCATGATCCAAGCGGCATTGCAAATGCCGCTTAGCGCACAGGCCGAACATTCATCCGAGCTAGGGGCATTTGCTCAAAGCCCTATACCTGGAACCACTATTACCTTGAAAAGGCTATGCAAAAGAGGTTATGAAGCTTTATCTACCTATTACAAAAAAGTTACCCTGTGTTATGATGAACCGCTGGTTACGAGATCCGTACGACCATTGGTGCGAAAGGCTTTCCGTGAGGCAAATGCCTCACGGCGCGATTGTGCGTAGTTTTTATTCATTGAGTCTGCTTTCAATATCTATATTTTGGTGCAAAATTCTAACTATTTCAACGATTTTATTTTCAATCTTTTTGTAAAAAACCAAATGAAACTTAACTTTTGACATTCTATATCCTCGTCGCACGTGATCCATATTCCGACCTAATTCAAAATTACCCACGATATACTCAA
>JANXXY010000221.1 GCA_025350365.1 Bacteroidales bacterium
GGTGGCAGTTCGGCTGCGGCTGCGGCTGCGGGTTCGGCTGAGGTTGTACCTAAATCGAATATATGATATCAGGCTTATACCTGATTTAAAAATATAGAATCCGTTTTATTTGGAAACAATTTAAGATTTAGGCGCAGCCTAAAAAGATATAATCGGCTTAGGCACAGCCTAAGCCGAACAACAGGAATGTGGCTGTTCGGCTGGATGTTCGGCTGAGGTTGTATCTCAGTCGACTATATGTTATCAGGCTTTTGCCTGATTTAAAAATATAAAATCCATTTATTGGAAAATAATTTCAGATTCAGGCGCAGCCTAAAAGGATATAATCGACTTAGGCACAGGTTAAGCCGAACAAGGACTCATTGTCACTTTTAATTTACGCTCAAAAACAATATCAAAAATCAATTTCATGTTTAACGTTCTATTCTTTCTATTGACTGGCATACTCGTAGGCATAGTCCTTCATAAGCGTGTGTGGTTGCCTCCGGTCGCCGAAAAACTTACTTCAATAGCTATTTACTTATTATTGTTGACGTTAGGAATTAAAGCCGGTTCAGACAGAACTATTATGAGCCGGCTTGATACCTTGGGACTTACCGCTTTGGGTATAAGCTTATTTGCCATTATTGGGAGTGTATTAACTGCATGGGTAGTGTATAAATATTTTTTTAAAGACCTGAAACAATGAAGAGTAGTGTAATTATACTTATTATATTCGCTATGGGGATAATCCTTGGAGTTCTTCATATATTACCTGAAACCCACCAAATGGGTGAGATTAGTACCTACACTCTATATATATTAATGTTTATAGTAGGTGTAAGCATTGGGTGCGATAAGCACATCTGGCAAGAGTTTCGTTTAATGAAATTTCGTATATTACTTATACCTTTAACTACCATTGTTGGAACCGGTCTTGGGCTGCTTTTCTATCGGAGTCTCTTTTCCTTTCCAAATAACGCCGATTTGTTTGCTGTAGGTGCAGGATTTGGTTATTATAGTCTTTCGAGTATTGTTATTACTAAATTATCCGGCGAATCAATGGGTATAATAGCTTTATTGGCTAATATTATACGCGAAATTGCAACACTTGTCCTTACACCGGTTCTTGTCAAATACTTTGGTAAAATTGCCCCTATTGCTGCCGGAGGTGCCACTACAAGCGATACAACCCTGCCAATCATTATAAAATATTCGGGAAAAGAATATTTGTTTGGATCGGTGGTTAATGGAATTGTATTAACCCTGCTTGTTCCAATAATTATTGCCTTTATCTATAGAATATAGAATTCGGAGTTAGGAGTTCGGGAATGATAGAAGCCCCAAACTCATAACTCATAACTCATAACTCATAACTCATAACTCATAACTATATATGTATCACCTCTCCATATGCGGCAGCGCTAGCCTCCATGATGGCTTCACTCATGGTTGGGTGAGGGTGAATCGATTTGATAATTTCGTGACCCGTAGTTTCCAGGTTACGTGCAACCACCATTTCGGCAATCAGTTCCGTAACGTTAGCTCCTATCATGTGTGCGCCCAGTAATTCACCATATTTTGCATCGTAAATAACCTTTACAAAGCCATCTTTGGCGCCCGCAGCACTGGCTTTGCCAGAGGCAGTGAATGGGAATTTACCGACTTTAATATCGTATCCGGCATCTTTCGCAGCCTTTTCGGATAAACCAACAGAGGCAACTTCAGGAGAAGTATAGGTGCATCCGGGAATATTTTTATAATCTATTGGATGAGGATTTTTACCTGCAATTTTTTCAACGCAGGTAATTCCTTCAGCTGATGCCACATGTGCCAGAGCTTGTGTGCCAATGATATCGCCAATGGCATATATTCCGGAGATATTGGTATTATAGAACTCATCAACTTTAATACGACCTTTTTCTAGTACTATCCCCAATTCTTCAATGCCAATGTTCTCCAAATTTGGAGCGATACCTACTGCTGATAGAACGATCTCAGCTTCAAAAATTTCTTCGCCTTTTGGTGTTTTAATTTTTACCTTGCAAAGAGGTCCCTTTATATCAACCGACTCAACAGTTGAGCTTGTGAGTATGGTGAGTCCGGCTTTTTTGAATGATTTTTCGAGCGTCTTTGATACTTCTTCGTCTTCAAGAGGGACGATGTTGGGCAGAAATTCAACCAGCGTAACTTTAGTGCCAATGGCGTTGTAGAAATAAGCAAATTCGCTGCCTATTGCTCCGGAACCAACCACGATCATTGATGCCGGTTGTTTGGTCAGACTCATTGCCTGACGATAGCCAATTACTTTAACTCCATCCTGTTTGAGGTTAGGCAGCTCTCTCGATCTGGCTCCGGTGGCAAGTATTATGTGATCGGCAGTAATCTGAGATTTCTTTCCATCTTTATCAGTTACTTCAACCGTTTTATTGTCAACCAATTTTCCGGTTCCCAAAATAGTTTCGATCTTGTTTTTCTTAAATAGAAATTGAATGCCCTTGCTCATGCCATCTGCTACACCACGGCTTCGTTCAACAATTTTAGTAAAATCGGGTTTTGCTGTGCCTTCCAGTTTTATTCCGTAATCGGCTGCATGTTGTGTATATTCGAACACCTGTGCGCTTTTTAAAAGCGACTTAGTTGGAATGCATCCCCAATTAAGGCAAATGCCTCCAAGATTTTCGCGTTCAACAACACCAACTTTCAATCCTAATTGCGAAGCCCTTATTGCGGCAACATACCCGCCAGGACCACTTCCTATTATCACAACATCATATTTCATAAATCTAAGAATTATATGTATTTGTTATAAATTTTTGGCTATTTTTAATGAAATCTAAAATTCCTCTACCATCCCATAAAATACCCTGTTAAACCAACAATTAAACCCACCAAAAGATTAATACCTTTCATTAAAAAAAAGTTTTTCTTCGATTCGGCTAGTAAAGGGAGAGAGCTATGTCCATCCTGCACAATGGAGTTAGCTAAAAGAATGCTGAATGGAATGGAGTTATTAAAAAAAAGTGTTACAAATATCAGATGTGGACCCGATTCGGGAATTATTCCAACAAGAACAGCAATGAATAAAACAACTAGCTTGTTGTTGTGCAGCCAGGGTAAAATGTCCAGATATGTCAAAAGCAATTCAATGCCTAGCAAAGCGCCAAAGGTCCATAAGAATATTTTGATGAAGTGCTTTTTAATGATGTGTTTCCATAAATGCTTCTCCAAAAAGTGCTCGTCTACAATTAACAAGATGTAAAATGCAATAAAGGTTAATCCAATAAATAGTATATTTTCGAGCCCCCATTCGGAATGGACCTGTCCCGTTGATTGTCCGATTTCATGCCCCCCATGTTCAAATTGCCCGGTAATGATTCCAAAAAGAAACATGAAAAGTCCCATAATCAATATGGCCCTTGGGAATGATATTTTTGTAATATTTTCTTTGATATTTTTCCATGAATGAGCGTCTGCTTTTATTTCCAATTTATGCACCACCATATGTGATTTCTCAGGAAAAGGAATTGAATAAGGTTTAATAAACAGGTTTGTAACAAGCCCAGCAGCAATGGCTATTCCGAAGATGGCAACATTCAAAATAATGGCCGTTTTGGGAATCATCGAAAACATAACAAAGGCCTCATCACCAGATGAAGCGATCATGGTGGCAACTAAAGCGCCCAAATTTACAAGGTTGTGGGTAAACATCGAAACAACAGCAAAACCACCAATACACCCGGGTATCAGACCAAGCAAAGCCGAAACAAACACTTGTTTGAATTTCGATTTAAAGAGATTATTTCCCCATCGACCATTGGTTAAAACATTGAAATATTCAATTAACAACATCATTACCATAACTAAACTGGTAATCATAATTGTTTGTCTGATAACGTTTATAAGCATCCTTTAATTCGTAATAGGTATGGAAAGCAAATTTAACTAAAAAAAGTGTTTTTAAACCGGACTCATAAATAATTCCAATTCTTTGTTATATAATTCATTCTAACAAGTTAACTTTAAAAAAGTATCATACACCAACAATAAAAATGTCATGTGTCTCATTTTTAACACATCGAAGTGAAACGAAAATTATTGATTGTAATTTCCTTGCATTTGTGGGTTGCCAGTAATGTATTTACTCAAACTTTAGAAAAAACACGTCCTAAAATAGGTGTTGTATTAAGTGGGGGAGGTGCAAAGGGGCTTGCTCATATAGGAGTACTTAAAGTGTTAGAAGAGGCCGGAATTCCAATCGATTATATCGGGGGAACAAGCATGGGTGCCATTGTTGGAGGATTATATGCGATAGGGTATTCAGCTAAACAGCTCGATTCTATTGCCCGTAATACTAATTGGGATGAATTTCTGACAGATAAGGTTTCCCGCCGAAACCTTTCAATGATTGAGAAAGACGAGAGCGTAAAATATTTTATTTCGTTTCCCATTCGCGAAAAAAGAATTGCACTGCCAAGTGGAATCGTGGCTGGGCAAAATATAATAAGGCTGTTTTCCGGTTTAACAAATTCTATGTATAACCAGACGGATTTTACCAAATTTCCAATTCCTTATTTTTGCGTTGCTACCGATGTTGAGAAGGGTGAAAGTGTGATTATTAAAAAGGGCAATCTGGCAGAGGCCATGAGAGCCAGCATGGCGATACCAACGGTTTTTACTCCCGAAGAAATAGATGGGAAAGCGTTGCTTGATGGAGGTTTAGTTAATAATTTCCCCGTCGAAGAAATGAAAAAGATGGGCGCCGATATCATCATTGGAGTCGATGTCGGATTCCGCTATTACAAGCGCAATGAGCTTAATTCGTTGGTTAAAATAATCGAGCAATCCATTTTTATGCACAGCATGGATAAAAATCAACGAAGCAAGGAAATGTGTGATATATTAATAACACCGCCTTTGCACGAATACAACGCTTCAAGTTTTAATCATGCCGATTCATTACTGGCTCGTGGAGAGCGAGCAGCAAGGAGGCAATACGCAAAAATAACAGCTTTAAGTAATCGCATTAAATCCTTTTCAGATTCATCACATACTGCTGCACGAAAAGTAAAAAGCATTAATGAATTTTATGTAAAAGATATTCAAGTTGATGGGTTAAAAGATGTACCTCTGGAGTTTATTGAACGAAAGCTTCCGTTTGAAATACCCGATACTGTTCATGTAACCGACATTGATCAGTTTATTGAGCGTATTTATGGTACCAGATTTTTTGAACGCATCACCTATAACATGGAGCCGTTAGATGGTGGTGTAAGACTTCATTTTAAGGTGATTGAGAAAAATACAAATTTTTTCAGAGTAGGTTTGCACTACGATCCCGATTTCAAAACAACCATCATGCTAAATACTACCTTTCGAAACAAAGTTTTTCGGGGGTCAAGAATTACTTTGGATGTAGCGCTAGGCGAAAACCCATCATTTACAGGGTTGTTATATAGAAATACCGGTTGGAACCCCAAACACACTTTTATGATACGGTCGAGGTTGGTACCCGATTTTGGATTAAAAGTCCAGGCACACAGCATTGGAATTTATGCCTACGAAAATGACAAGCGAATCTCAAGTTATAATTTTAAAGATATTACCACCGATTTATTTTTGCAGGCCAACTTATCAAATAACGATGTTATTGCGTTAGGTACTGTGGGTGATTACACATCAATTAAAAACAATTTTAATTATGCAGATAATCAGGAATCAGCATCGTATTATTCGAACTTTTATATTCTCTTTAAGAACGATTCATACGATCAGGCATTTTATCCAAAACGTGGATCACGGATTTTTACTGAAATAAAATTTGTGAAAGGGTTATCAGAAGATGTAAAAAATCAAAATGGTTTTTTTGTAGCATCGGTTCGTGCAAACATGGTAATTCCATTGAGCGACAGAGTGTCATTAAGCGAGAGTGTGTTCGCAGGAACTATATTGGGTGATAGTATACCTGCCCATTATCAATTTTTGGTAGGAGGGATGGGTGGCGCTAATTTACGAGGATTAATACCATTTGTTGGAATGGATTTTATGCAACGAACCAATAAACATGCTTTGGTTGGCCGAATGGATCTTCAGTGGGAAATGTGGAACGATAATTATCTTATTTTTCGCACGAACATAGGCAAAGTTACGCCGCGGCTAACCGATTTGTGGGTGTGGAGTGATGTTATTTTTGGTTATGGGGTATCGTTTGGTTACAAAAGTCCTATAGGCCCTATGGAATTTAGCCTTATGACATCAAATAAAAACCCCGGAATATCAACCTTTATCAATATTGGGTTTTGGTTTTGAGAGAGAATTAACAAAAATATAGTACCTGATTCTAAAATCAGCACAATAAAATGTATACTATATAAAAAATACCCCTTAAGTAATCAGCTTAAGAGGTATTTGCTTAATTTTTTAATGTGTTTTTAAATATTGGATTTCGGAATCTGTTAATGCTCGATTATAGACTCTTATATCATCCATTGAACCTGTAAAATAAGACCACGAACTTCTTAAATCAAAACCTACAAATAAATATGCCCCCCATCCGGAGATATTATTATTAATCGGTTGATTGTCACAATTTACACTTCCTTGTAAAGAACCGTCAAGATAAAGTTGTATAGAAGTATTGTTACGTTGTGCAACTACGTGATGCCAATTATTTAAGGATGGAGCTGAAGAAGCCGAAACCTTATATGCATTACCACTACTCGTTTTTATATCGAAATATAGTTTACTGGGACTTGCATCTTCTCCAATTCGACCCCAATTTGTGTAATTGGGGTATCCGGTACTAACCATACTGTTATCACTTCCACTCCAGCTACTCTTATAAAACCAGAATGAAATTGAAAATTGATTGAACGTATTATAAAGAATGGAATTAGAATATGTAAAATAAGGTGAGGAGCATGATATGGCGCTATTACTATTGCCAAATCTGTCATTAGTTAAAAAAGGAAACCATCCATTAAGATTAGCACCGTTCCCACTTTCATCTAAGTAATCATCATTAAATGGGTAATAAGCAATCAATTGTGGCAAATTAACAGATGTAGTAAATGCAATGACATTACTATAAAACACCCCGTTAGATGTAATAACATATGCCCTTACAAAATATCTTGTATCAACCGATAGTCCAGTAATATTGCTCTCAAACGCGATGTTATTGTTCGATCCATTAAATGAACTGGATGGACTATTCCCTATTGTGGGTTCTGTGATTATGCCCGACCAACAATGTCCATAACCATATACTGACATTCCATCACCAACTTTTACATAACCTTTTGCAGTGGCTGAATTAAGAGATATATTATTTATTGCCAGATTTTCAATTTCGGGGCTTCCTGGCTTTTTTAGTAAAAAAATAATTTTTGTAACCCTACCTTCGGTAATGTTTACCGTCTTCGATTGGGAATTATAGCCACTAAGACTCCAAACATAAAACAAAGCCCTACCAGGTTTAGCATTAGCTATGGTAAAATTACCATCCTTTCCGGAAGTGACTAATTTGCCATTTTGCAAACTAATCATTGCCCCTTCAATGGGTTCGTTGGTTGCCGAATCTGTCACAATCCCGGTAACAACAATAAAATCTGATTTTTGACAATTTTGAAACAAAAGGGCTGTGCCAATGGCCAAAATCAGAATTCCTAATATTTTTTTCATAAATTTCTTGTCTTATAATTAGACTAAGTTTTGTCCATTCCTTTATATTCATATAGGCTTTTGTACCGCAGTTTCATAAAGGTGATCTGATTAAATTACCGGTTCGTTTGAACAGGTAAAGAAAGCTACCTGAAAGAAACCTCTCAGGTAGCTTATGTTTATATCTTATTGCTCAATAGTACGTTTACCAGTACCTAAGTTGATATTAATAATAGAAGTGCCACCACTCACAACATCTGTTGCAAAAACTGAACCTGAAAAGCCTTGTGAAGCAGCAGGTATATTACCCTGAAATCCTTTTCCTCCATTTACAAGTACAACAGAAGTAACCTTGTTTCCGTTAACTATAGCACTAGCTAAAGCGCCAGTTCCAGCACCAGGTATTGCAGATGTAATAGTTACCATTGGTATAGCTACATATCCATTACCTTGGTTTACAGAGTTAAAACCAGTAATTACTCCACTAATTGGGTTGAAGTTGGCAGTGTATTTTGCCTGAATTTTCTCAATCTTGTTAATGATAGTAACGGTTGGAGCTACTGAGTAACCGTTTCCAGGGGTAAATGTTATTGATGAAATTTTACCAATAGTTACGTTAGCTATTGCGTTAGCTGTTGTTCCGTTAGCTGGGCTACTTATAATAACATCAACCTGACCACCAACATAATTTGAACCTTCATTCGTAATATTAATAGCTGTTAATGTACCTGTAGTCATAAAAATTTTACCGGTATAAACATCACTGCTGCTATTTACTCCAACTACAAGGGAGTCTCCAACAGCATAACCTGATCCTAATGGACTGGATAATACCTTAGCTATGCTGGTAAAATACATGAAACTTCCAGAATAATTTACGCCGGGAATTTCGGTTATAATACCTATTCCATTTCCTGTTTGTTTTGAAAACTGGAGATTTACCGTAGAGAAAAATTCGCCTGCCTTTGCAGCATTTACATGATAACTGGTAATTGCTCCAGTACCGTTAACAACATCAACTACAGCTTTAGCCAAAACTCTTACATATGGGATAGAAATCGAAGATGCATCAAAATTTGATGGATATTTTGACCCGGCGGTAGTTATACTGCCACTAACATGGCCATTTGTTGCACTAAATGTTACCGTAGCTTTTGTTCCTCCGGTTTGAGTTGCAGGGTTATCAATTGTAGTGGTGAAAGTTGGTCCGTCATAATAGTAACTTCCAACATTAGTATTTTGAATATAACCAATGCCATTATTATTAGCGATAACCGCTGTAGCAGTTGCTTGTGTATAAGTATAATCAGGAGCGCCTATTGTAACTATTACAGGTGTGCCTGAAGAAAGGCTTGATGGGCTTGTAAAAGTTGAACCAAAGTTTGTTGGTATGGATACTACATAACCTGAAGTATCTTTGTTATTGTATGTATTTTGTAATAATTTTTGAGTTGTTGTAAAGTCAGATACTGTAATATCATAATCTAAACCCATACTGGTAGCAGGTACAGTTAATGAAAAATTTCCGTTGACATCAGTTATTCCTGTAAGTGAAAGGTTTCCATAGGAAATTGATTGGAAAATGCCTTGGTTAGATATACTATTTAAAGCAGATGAATTAGTTCTAACCTTTGCAATTACCTGAGCATTTGCTACAACTTCAGGACTAAAATTCGTCAAATCCGTTTCGGCAATCACTTTCCCTTTGATTACTCCTGTGGATGTTCCTGAAATAGCAATCATAGGAACTACATTGCCAAGTTGTTGGCCACCAGCATATCCTGTTCCAAAATAGTTCAGGTTAACTGTAGCATTAACTTCCGAATAATTGGCCAGTTTAATATTCAATGCGGCATGGCCTATTTTCAAACTATCGAAAACAGCAAAGCCATTTGCATCAGTAGTTTTTGTAATAACCTTACCATTTTGGGTTAATACGATAGATGCACCGGCAATACCTGATACAGCTGAAGCTGATTTCAACATTGTAGTGTTGGCAGCATCTACTAAACTTATTGTATAAGTTACTTTAGTTTTGGAAGCAGCAAGGTTGTCAGAATAAAGTTGTTTCGCTTTTTCGATGCTGTCCGATGTTAAAGTTTTCTGTTTGTCCAGTTGCGCCTGAAGATTCATAGCGTCTTTTTCACTGAAATCATCTTTTTTACACGAGTTAAAATTTACACCGATTAGCGCGGCCATTAAAAACATTGAAATTCTAAACTTTTTCATAAATTAAACTTTTAAGTTATTGATTTGATTGATTTTTAGATTCATTATTTAAAACCCGATACCAAATGTAACGGTGAATGTATTTACTGAGAAATCGTATTGACTATTGAGTGAATTTAATCCTCCCATGTTATTTATATCTCTTACACCTATCTTGTATCTTGCTTCTAACATATAGGTAAGTTTATCGCTGGCGAAATCGAAGCCAACACCTAAAACGGGACCCATGTTCCATTTTTGAAAACTGGATGACACATTTTCAGTTCCACGCGAGGAGAGTGGAATGTCAGGATTTCCACTTATCATGTACATATCGTTCGAGGTTGCATTTAATATAAAATCAAACGAATATCCCAGAATAAGTTTTGGAGATACAGCTCCACTGATTTTTGGCGCCCTGATATTAACCAACAATGGTATTTGTAATGTATGCAACCTAATATCTGACGAGGTTTTGTATATACTGGTTGTATAGTTTACCGAGGCTGCAGGATAAATAAGGTACGGATTTGCGTGGAAGGCACCTTCCTGAACGTAATTTGCTTCAATGGACACACCTAAAAAGGAAATGGGCTTGAATTCGGCAAAAGCACCGATAGTCATACCACCCCTCATTCCGGTAAATACATCCTGATGATTGGTAAAGCCTGAAAAAACTCCACCGGCCTTAATTCCAAAAGAGAATTGTTTACCGGCAGAACCACTGTTGTCTTGTGCCTGCAGGAATACCCCTGAAGTCAAAAGCAACAAAAGAAACGTACTGATTGTTTTTCTATTCTTCATACAATAAATAATTAAGTTTATTTTAGTTATTAATTTATTCAATATAAAATCAAAACTTACATGAAACGTGAATTTTCACTTTCAGTAGACAAGGTTACGTCAAAAGCATTAAAATGTTACATTGATTTATTTAACGCACGAAATTTGCAATTAACCGTTAGCAAAAATTAATTTAACGTTTCGTCGGTATAGCGTAAGTCGCTTTTTTGAGTTTTTATTTCGTTGTTTTTTCTAAGAAAAAGGTTTAAAAACTCCTCCTGGCGGCGCGTAGCAACTTCAAATTTCAGTTCATTTTCAAGGATTACAACAAATCCATCTTTTCGGGAAAAGCTTTTTACGTAGTTGATATTTAAAAGGGTAGACTTATGAATCCTGAAAAAACAAACCGATGAAAGCAGTTCTTCAATGTTTTTTAAAGTTTTAGTAATAAAATACGAATCACCGTTAACTGTATATATGTAGGTATAGTTCTCCGAAGCCTGGCAATATAAAATCTCATTTAATCGAACCAACTGAAATCCATCTGATGTTGGCAATGCAATTTTTTCACAGAGGGAGGTGCCCATTCTAAAATTTTCGGATAGGTTTTGAACATTT
>JANXXY010000229.1 GCA_025350365.1 Bacteroidales bacterium
TCCGATCTGTTTGTTGCAGCACGGAAAGCGAGTCTTCCGATTCTACCGAAACCATTAATACCTACTTTAATCTTTGCCATAAAAAAACTATTTATTTGTTAACTAATTATATTGGTTAAAAAAGAATCACAAATTTAATACATAATTGAATACACCTGTTACAATAATTACATTTTTTATATGCAATGGTGATTACCACTTGTTAACAGTGAAATGTAACAAAATTTAAATGAATGATTTAGAGTGCTAATTTTTTAGAAGAATGATTTGTTAAAAGAAATCCTCAGACTTGGTTTTCTTTTTAATTGCATTGGGATCGACAACTTTTCCAAGTCGATAGCTCACAAAAAGAGTTAGATAGAATTGATTGTTTTCTTTAGTTGCCATGATCGGTAATTTTTCCACAAACCCTTCAACAATAATGCCTGCATCGATAGAATGAATGACAAGATCCAACTTACTGTACTCAAAACTTAATCCGAATTTAGCATAAGCTCCCGGAATGAATTTTAATTCGTCAAACCCTTTAAAAAAAGAGGCTCTTCCTTTAATTCCCCCCTGTTGAGAGATATTACTACTGAATTTTTCGGTTTTCTCCTCATATGTACGACTGCTTGGAATATAATATTGAACATCATAATATATAGGCTTTAATATAGATAATGATGGTCCTACAGTATAATATCTCCGTACAGAAATACCCCCAACATCAAATTTACGGAAAATTTCTTTTTGCTTTCCAATACCTGGTCGCAGGTTAAATGCGATGTATTGCTTGCCATATACGAAGCTACTCGCATTAGGATTAAACTGACTTGGCTGTTTTACTTCTTTTGGATGTTTAAGAAAAACAAAATCCAAATCATAAATTGTTTTATTAGCGGCATCAATTCGTTTGGCATAGCGGCCACTTAACCCGAACCCATTTGAATTAAGCAGAATAGCAATCGATTTCTCGTTTCTATAAAAGACTTTCCCTTGCAGGTCTAAATCTCCCTGGGCAAAAATATAGTTTCCCGTAACAAAAAATAAACTGCAAAATATCAAAAATCTCTTCATTAAGTAAAGCATTGGGTAATGCAAACTTAATAAAAAGATTCATCTTTTGAAAGCAGTACAGCCCTAAAAAAACCTAAGACCGCATATTTTATAAATATCAGGAACGAACGGTTTGAGTGTGTTCAGCAGTATTATTTTGAGAATATGCAGGGCACTTCTTACTTCCTGAACAAGAACTCAATACCAAAGTAAACCAAACACAAACAGTTAAAGCAATCAAAATACGTTTCATAAGCATAAAAATGTTAAAAAAAGTTAGTCTATCTGAAGTAAAAATAATTAAAATTTCCCTTTATAAAAATTCATTCCGAAACCAATTGACAACTATTTTTTATTTAGTTGATTAAGTCGCTCAATTTATTCATTTTTTAAATCCGGCAAAATATCAGGTCAGATTGTAATGAAGTAAAGTGATTGTGATACGAGAAATCGAATAAAAAAGTTATTAATAATGTTAGGTATTTTTTTACAATCTAAATATTTTTTCTTTTACTCATGATTACTCAATCACTAAAATGCGTTATAAAAAAATCCGTAACTTTGAAAAAAAATTATGATTGAAGCCATACAAAATCACCGATCTGTTAGAAAATTTAAACCAGATGCCGTTACAGATGATTTGTTAAATGAAATTCTTTTTGCCGGAAGTCGTGCTTCTACCACCGGAAATATGCAAGTATACAGCATTATAGTTACACAAAATGAAGAACTAAAAAAAAAGTTATGGGAGATTCATTTTAAACAAAATATGGTTTTAGAAGCTCCGGTTATACTTACGTTTAATGCTGATTTTAACCGGTTTTCAATCTGGTGTAATTTGCGAAAGGCTCAACCGGGTTACGACAACTTCCTATCATTTATCACTGCTTGCACCGATGCTTTACTGGCTTCACAAAATATTGCACTCGAAGCTGAAAATAGCGGGTTGGGAATTTGTTATCTTGGTACAACTACCTATAATGCTGATAAAATTATTGATGTATTACACCTTCCAAAAGGTGTTGTTCCGGTAACTACAATGGTAATTGGATATCCGGCAGAAATACCGGAACTGACCGACCGATTGCCAATGGACGCAATAATTCATCGCGAACTATATCAGGATTACACTTCGGTTAATATTGATAAAATATATGCCGAAAGAGAAGACTCTGAAATGACCCGGCAATTATTGAAAATAAACAATAAAGAATCTCTCGCACAAATATTTACAGATAATCGTTATACAAAAAAGGACAATGTCTTTTTTTCGAAAAAATACCTGGAGGTAATTGAAAAACAGGGATTCATGAATAATAAATGAAAAATGAAAAAAATTGAAGTAAATTGAAATAAATTGAAATAGAAATAGAAATACATTAAAATACATTGAAATACATTGAAGTACATTGAAGTAAATTGAAATACATTGAAATAGAAATAGAAATACATTGAAATAGATGTATGCAACCCACCAACCCCGTCTTACACCAATAAATTTTTATCGATAAATTGCGGGAGCAGGAACTTGAGTTGAGGAATTTTGGTGTCGTTGATATTTTTGATGACGTAGGT
>JANXXY010000261.1 GCA_025350365.1 Bacteroidales bacterium
GCCGTTTAATCCTTTTCCGAAAATCATCATCCCATTGTCGGGCTGTTGCCAAATAAACCGGAGAAGATGATAATTCTAATGCCAGTTCCTGTGCATATCTGCTTTTCCCGGATCGTTCGCCACCAGTAATGAAATATATCATACTTTTTTTATTTTGTATGGACAATGGAAAATAGTCATTATTACAGCAATAGCCCTCTTTTCAAAGGATACCATTTTGTAAAAAAAGCAGTTACCTTTTTCGATTGAATAATCAATTTCTTCAATCAGCGTTCAAGATTTTGAATTCTTATTTTTGAATTGCCAAAACCGGATACTTTCGTTGAGCCAATTCAAAAGCTCCAAACATGATAGAACTATATACAACCGTTCCTACGAAAATGCTTTGTAAGTAAGGGATTGCCAAGGTATAACATTTTATTAAACCGATCATATCTTTGGTGAAAGGCATCCCCGTGGTAACGTCAATTCCTCCGAGCCACACACCAAAATCAGAAATGAGCCAATGACTTAGTGAAGCAGCAATAGAAGCGAATAGTATATTTTTCACATTTACTTTTGCAATAATCCATTTTCCTAAAAATACCATTAAAACAAATACTCCATATACAAAGTACCACCCTTCATACATGATACCATATTGTCCATGGTAAAAAAATGTATTGATTACCAGGTCGCTCATTAAAAGAGTGAGAAGTGGAAGTAAAACCGCTTTCAATTTGTTCTCAAAATACGCACCTCCAAACAATGCCATTGCTCCAATAGGCGTGAAATTGATTAGAGGTGAATGCCCAAGTAACGTGAAAAATCGTGTACAAGCGGCTCCAACTATTACCAGGAGTAATACTGTAATTCTGGGATTGAATGTTGTTTTCATAAGAATTGTTTTAATTGTTTTTTGACTCCTTTTCAGGTTTAGAATATAAACGTTAATTAAAAGGAGTAAAAAGTGGAACGGAAATAAGAGCATAGCCTCATCCATTCACTGCTTTCTACCCGAAGCATTGAATTAAATAGTGCATTTGGCAGGTCTCCTGGCTTGCTCTTTTGCCGCCTTCCCATTCGTTTTACAGAACAGTGGCTTTTAAGTTTGGCATTTTCCAATTTTCATTGGAAGAGCTTACAGTTGCGGGTACAGCCCCCGATTTTAACGGTGTTCCCTTTTGATCGTACTATCCGATGAATCGAATTTCAGAACCAATAATACGCAACAAATATAGATTTTTTTATTTTGCTTTACAACAACACCTTTTTATTCGACAATAATAAAATTTCTATGAGATAATGCAAATATAAGAATTGCAGCTTTTTGCGAGAATAATAAAATTTGGGTTAATGGACAAAAGTAAAGGCAATAGGTTCTTAAGTATAAAATCAAAAGGCTACAAATTCAGTAGCCTTTTGATCTTATACTGAATTTATTTTAAACAATCTCAATCATTTTAAAGGGAATCCTGATAATGGATTCATAATCTTCTCCGGCTTCAAGCATATCTTCGTCATCCTCTTCATAATACCAATTAATCGCCACCTCGTTATTTGATTTATGAATTGTTTCCAACTTTTTAAATACGTCCAGTATGCATTTGGATGAGCTGGTATTAAAATACTCAAGCTGTATATTTACTTTGGTTTGACTTTTAGGTGTATTAGTATATTTTTCAAGCCAATCAACCAATGGTTTATAAAACTCTATAGAGTTTTCAGGTATCGATCTTCCCTTGATCTCAATTAAACCTTGATCTCCGTCAAACCTTACCGCAGGCGTTTTTGCTGTTCCCTCAATAAAAAGTGATTCCATAATATAAACCTATAATATTTAACGCACTAGGAAACGTATATATCTAAATTAAAAAAATAATATTCGTCAGAGACATTTTGAAATGAATATTCCAATTTATTGCCCGTTTTCCGTGCAATATCAACAAGTCCTAAACCGCCTCCTCCTTTTGCTGTTAATTTTTGGTGATTTAGGATGAATTTGTACATGTCTTTTAATTCATCTTGAGTTAACGAATTGATTTTGTCAATTTTATCTTTAAGTGGTTTTATTTTCCTTGAAGTAATAAAATTTCCAGTTGTTATCTTATATCCATTTTCGGTTTTTGAAATAACTAAAATTCCAAATTTTGTATCATCCACTCCCTCTGCTGTTCCAAGAGGTAAGTCTTCAACATGGTGGTATAGATTTTGCAAGCTTTCTACAAGTACATTGTATAATTTTTTTCTGATTTTTCTATCTTCACTGTCAGTACTTAATTTCTTTTCAATGCTTTCCAGCACCTTATTAATGACATCTGATGATATATTACCCTTATATGAAAGTAATACATCTTTGATATTCAATTTAAGATAAAAATCATTTACATTAAAGCTCATGTGAGGCTTCTATTACTTGTCAGGTTGATTGCTTTTTCTCCCAGCAATAAACAAATATATAAAAAAACTATTCCAGTTAATTACGTTCTTTGATAAAAATTCATTTTCAACCCTATCAATCCCTATACGTATATGGTGAAATAAGGTTGTTTATCTTTTATTTATAAAGATAATGCTTTTATAAAATAATTGAAATAACCCAATTAAAAAGTATTTATAAATATTTGATCAAAGCTAATATTTTTATGTTTTGTACATTCTAAAAAGATACTTTTCATCATTTTTTTTCCGACTTAATTAATTTGTTTTGTTTAATGGAACCTTCATACATGGTAAAGCGTTGATATTTACATTCAATTGCTCCATTGAAAAGTGTTTGTTTTTTTGATGGGTGCAAACCAATACTTTCAATTGCCTCTTTATTACCACAAAGAATCCATGACTCATGACCTGGAAAATTCTTTTTTAAGCAATTACCAATGGTTTGATAGAATTCATTTAAGTTTATTTTTTTCATTCTCTCGCCATATGGAGGATTCATAATAATTAAGCTTTTTGTTTCTAATGGCAAAAGATCTTCAAAAGGCATTACTTTCAATGTGATTTTATTGGTAAGAAACGCGTTCTTAGCATTTTCAGTGGCTATTCTAATTGCTCCCGCAGATAGATCAGACCCTATTATTTGGTTTACAAAATCCTTTGAACTGGAGTCATCGTTATAAATAGATTCGAATAAATCCTTATCGAAATCTTTCCATTTTTCAAATCCAAAACCTTTCCTGAAAATTCCCGGAGGGATATTATATGCAATCAAAGCGGCTTCAATAGGCAAAGTTCCCGACCCACACATTGGATCAATAAAATTGCTTTGGCCATTCCATCCACTTATTAAAATCATTCCGGCTGCAAGAACTTCATTTAATGGGGCAATAGTAGAATTTAACCGATAACCTCTCCTGTGAAGAGATTCGCCGGAACTATCCAGGGAAACCACACAATCATCATCAATTAAGTGGATATTCAATAAAATAGTAGGATTCTCAGTATCAATCGATGGTCGTTTCCCAAATTTATTTCGGAACTGATCAACAATGGCATCTTTCGATTTCAAAGCAACAAATTGCGAGTGGTTAAAGTATTCAGACGATACTACTGTGCTGATGGACAACGTATCGGATACATCCATGTATTCACTCCAGTCAATTTGAGAGATACCTTTATATAGTTCCACTTCATTTTTTGATTTAAAGACATGGATAGGCTTTATAATCGTAAGGGCAGTCCTCAACCATAAATTAGCTTTATACATCATCGCCTTATCGCCTTTAAAACTAACAGCCCGATTCAAAATAGTCACATCTTTTGCTCCCAGCTCTATCAATTCATTGGAAAGAACATTTTCCAAGCCTTTAAATGTTTTTGCAACCAATTCGAAATAATTATTTTCTTCTGCCAATGGTATGTTTTTTGTTTTTATAAAATTACGAAATCAAATCTTATTTCTCCTTTTGCTCCCCGAGCGAAACTTTTCACTTTCATATC
>JANXXY010000283.1 GCA_025350365.1 Bacteroidales bacterium
GCATTTCAGCCACGGCCGGGTCGTCGGTCTCGGGAGGTTTCGACGCTGGGCGTGTCACAAGGACTACATTTCCGGCGTCTTCGGTAATTCCTCCGGCCTGAGACAATGCCTGCAGCAGCGTGATTGAATGAATCGCCTGAATAACCAGTAGATCCTTAGGTAAGCCCCAATCGAGAAAGGCGCCAATTTGGTTTACCGAAGTAACTTTAAGTAGTACAAAATCATCTACCATAGCATAAGGAGTTTCGGTAGTAGCAAGTAGCCGGTCTTCCGAGTCAAGATAAAGAAACACATCAACCATTTCTTCAATAAGTAAACCTTTTGGAATATAGCGAGTAGGCATTAAAATTTCACCTAGTTCTTCTCCATCCAAATACATACCAAAATCGAGCTGTTTCACAACCCTCATTTTATTCATTTTACCTATCTCAACCATGTTTTTTCTATACTTTAAATCAGGTTACGAAGTTACAAGATTGACACGAGAATCTAACATATCCCCATCCTCCATTTGGACGATAACCAAAAAGAAACTATTTTTATAAACAGCATTAATTATAACACAAGAAGAACTATGGAAAACAAAACTGAAAAAATTGCAATTTTAGTTGACGGTGATAATGCTCAAGCAAAATTACTGAAAGCTATACTTGAAGAAGTTTCTAAATACGGAAAAGTTACCGTTCGCAGAATATATGGAGATTGGACCGTTCCACATATGAATAGCTGGAAGGACATATTAAATGACCTATCATTTAACCCAATACAAAAATTTTCGTATACAACAGGTAAAAATTCCACTGATAGCTCGCTGATTATTGACGCAATGGATATTTTGCACGACAAAATTGTTGATGGATTTTGTATTGTTTCCAGTGATAGTGACTATACAGGCCTTGCCAAAAGGATAAGAGAAGAAGGAATTTTTGTTATGGGAATTGGGGTAAAGAAAACACCCAAAGCATTTGTTCAATCTTGCGAAATATTTACATTTTGTGAAAATATTTCTCCGGATTTGGTCACTCCTGTACTTATAGAAACAACTGCTAAATCTGTGCCAAAAGCTAAAAAAGGCAAAAAACCGAGTTTTCCAAATCTTGATCTGGAATTAATTAATAAGGCCTATGAAATGTCAATTAGTGAAGGAAATGAAACACATATTTCGAACATTGGGATTAATTTACGGAAAATTGAACCTAGTTTTGACGCACGCGCTTTTGGATTTAAAAATTTAACTCAGTTATTCTCAAGTTTAAAAAATTTCGAAATCATTAATAACGAGATTGGTGGCTTAAATCACCCTTTAGTAAAGAAAAAAAGCACATCGATTCATCGGAAAGTAACGTAAGGCAAGGGGACTTATATACCAATATGCATCTACGGCACCATCTTAACCGATTTATCTTCTATCATATCATGTAACTGACTTAATAAAGCTTGTTCATGAGGATCGATAAAACCATCCTGTGCCGCCTGATGCTGTATCATATCATATTCTCGTCTTGTAATTCTATGGTCTTCAATAACCTTTTCTATCATTTCCCGCAATTTCCCAGCACTTTCACTTATACTCATAGTATTGTATTTTTTAAAGTTTATATTATTTACAATTGAGGAATCAAAGATTTAAAGATGTTAAAATCAATAATTAATCCTGTTTTTCATAAATAAATTGTTCATTAATAATTAATTTACCATTAATATCATAAGTCCATTTTTCAACAAGCAGTTGACCGATGTACCGATAGTCAGAGCGTGCAGTGATACGACCTTTTTTATCAAGATTGAATTCACGGGTAAGTTGATCCTTATTATATTCAAAAGCTTTGTGGTGAATAATATTTCCCAATTTATTGAAAGAAACTTCTTCAACGCGATTTCCATTCCGGTCAAACCGAAGTTCTTCTTTTTTGTACTTCAATTCTTTAAACAATTGTTTTTCAGTAACCCAAACAACCTGAGTTTTTATATTTTCATCGTCCATTATTTGTTTTTCCTGCGAAAAAGATATTTGACAAATGCAGATCAAAAGAGAAATGGCAAAAGAATTCTTCATAAAAGTATTTAATATAGTCTTATTATTCAAGGCGTAAGTAGATCTTTATTTTTCAGAAAATATCTTTTCTGCTAACCTACATCCGTACTTTCGTATTTATTTTAATTTTCTCATTTCTCCTTACTGAGAAAAAGGAAAATACATTTAGTGTTTATTATATCAAAAATACTACTTTCGTATATATGGTAAAAGAAAACCAGCCATAAAAAACGACTAAACATGAAAAAATATAAATGCACCGTTTGCGGTTATATATACGATCCAATTGAGGGCGATCCCGATAGTGGTATTGACCCTGGAACCCTGTTTGAAGATATTCCGGAAGATTGGATTTGTCCGATATGTGGGGTTAGAAAACAGGATTTTGAACCGGTGGAGTAGAAATAAATAGTTAGAAATTGAAACTGAGAGGTAATCTATCTAACTATTAACTACTAACAACTTTTACAAGCAATCTCCAAAACTTTTCCACCGAAGGGATGTATAATCGTTCGTCTGGCGAATGAACCCCTCTAAGGGTTGGTCCGAAGGAAATCATGTCTAATCCCGGTGATTTTTCGAGGAATAAACCACATTCAAGTCCGGCGTGGATGGCTTTTACTTTTGGTTGGGTTTTGAATACCGAGTAATAGATTTCGGAGGTCTTTGCCAGAATTTTCGAATTCAAATCGGGTGTCCATCCCGGATAACCGTTGGAATGTTCAATATCCGCGCCTGCTAAGGAAAATATTCGTGCAACTTTCGAAGATATTTCTCTTTTTGCCGAATCAACGGAACTACGTTGGCTGGTGGTTATGAGCACTTGCTTTTTATCAATAAATTTAATCGATGCAAGATTGGATGATGTCTCTACCAATCCGGCGATATCTTTGCTCCATCCAATTACTCCATGCGGACAATCGAGCAAAGACTTTATAAGATGATTCTGAAACTCAGTTTCAAGTTGGAATTCAGGAGTTGGAATTTCGTCAAAGTTGATAGATAAACCGAACTCAATTTGGGAGAATTCATCGGCTTTTTTTTCAATAAACTCATGAATAAGAGAATAAAACAGAGGTTTTTTATTTTGATCAATGATAATAGTTGCAAAAGCTTCACGAGGAATGGCATTTTTGAGATTCCCCCCGTCAAACCGGTTTAGCTTAGCACCAAGTGATGTTGTAACTTCCCATATCAGTTGGGTCATTATTTTCACAGCATTACCAAGGCCTTTATGTATCTCATCACCCGAATGCCCTCCCTGAAGTCCGGTAACACTCAATAAAAACGCCTTCTGATTTTCTTCTACAAACTGATAGGTAAAGTCGAACACTGCTCTGGTGTCTATTCCTCCGGCACAACCGATAAAAAGTTCACCCTCGTCTTCCGAATCGAGGTTAATGAGTGTTTTGCCGGTAAAAAAATCTTTTTGAAGCTCAAAAGCTCCTGTTAATCCTGTTTCTTCATCAACTGTAAATAAGCATTCGAGAGGACCATGTTGCAATGATTTATCGGCCATAACAGCCATCATAGCAGCCATACCAATACCGTCATCGGCGCCAAGCGTCGTTCCCATGGCTTTAACCCAATCACAATCAATATAAGGTTTTATCGGGTCAGTTAAAAAATCATGGTTATAATCGGAGTTTTTTTCGCAAACCATGTCAACATGACTCTGCAAAACTATTAACGGGGTATTATCTTTTCCGGGCGATGCCGGTTTGTAAATTAATAAATTGCCAATTGTGTCTTTTTTATACTTAAGATTGTGCTGTAATGCAAAATTAATCAGATATTCAACTATTAGTTCTTCATGTTTAGATGACCTGGGAATTTGGGTAATTTCTTCAAAGTATTTCCAAATCAACGGAGGTTGCAAGTTATTTAACAGAGCCATAGTAATTTAATAATAGTAGTTAAAAGTCAGTAGTATTGTAGTTTTTAAAGCACCGCAAATTAATTAATATTTTGTATTTTGTTTCACAAAAATGAAATGCTGTACGTCATAAAATTATGAATATTAAACAACTTTTTGAATTAGCTTTTGAAGCTATTTGCCTGGCAAGTGATAAAGTTTTGGAAATATACGAAACAAACCAATTTTCCATTAGCTATAAAATTGATGAATCGCCAGTTACACAGGCTGATATTGCTTCATCGGATATTATTTGTAAAATTCTTGAGAAGTCGGGTTTACCTGTTATAAGTGAAGAAATAACCGAAATAACCTACTCAAAGCGTAAATCGTTACCATATTTTTGGTTAGTTGATCCGCTTGATGGTACGAAAGAATTTATAAGCAGAAATGGTGAATTTACTATCAACATTGCTCTCATTGAAAATAACAAACCAATACTTGGATTGATAGCCATTCCTACCCAAAATTTACTTTATTTTGGCGGAATGGATTTGAATGCTTACCGGTTCAATCTCTCAAACAGGAGTAATTTTGACTTTGAAACTGCAATTATTTCAGCCGATGTGTTGAACGTTTCCAAGAAACCTGATAGGATAAGAATTGTAGTAAGCCGTTCGCATTTAGATGATAAAACAAAAGAATTCATCTTCAAACTACAAAACGCTTATCAAAACACCGAAACTATTTCAGCAGGAAGTGCGTTGAAATTCTGCCGGATAGCCGAAGGTAAAGCAGAAATATACCTACGTTTTTCTCCAACGATGGAATGGGATACAGCAGCCGGACAGGCCATTGTGGAAGCCTCCGGGGCATTTATGGTAAGTTTACCCGACTATGATTGTTTTGAGTACAACAAACCAGTTCTTCGAAATGGAGGTTTTCTGGTAACATCTCTGCCGGAATTTCTAAAACATTAATAAATCCTTACTCTGGGATCCAGCAAGGAATAAACAATATCTACCAAAAAGTTAATTACAATAAAAATGACTGAGATTACCAGCACGCAGCCCATAACCAAAGGTAAATCGTAATTGGTTAATGCATCAACTATCACATAACCAAGGCCTTTCCAGGCAAAGATATATTCAACAAAAACCACTCCGGCCATCATTGAGGCAAACCATCCTGAAATTGCCGTAATAACCGGATTTAGAGCATTTTTTAACGCATGTTTAAAGATAACTGCAGGTTCGGATAAGCCTTTTGCCCTGGCCGTGCGGATATAATCCTGAGTAAGAACCTCGAGCATCGAGTTTCGGGTTAATTGTATAAAAACAGCTAATGGACGGATGCCTAATGTAAAAACAGGCAATATCAGATTTTTCCACTCATAGTGCAAACCTTCGCCAAAATCGTCCATCACAATAAGGTTTCCCGTGAGATTCAAATGAGTGTATCGCGCCAGCACAAAAGCAAAAATCCACCCAAAGAGAATGGCTGCGAAAAATGAAGGGAGCGACATACCAAGAGAGGATATCACCATGGAAATTCGATCGTACCATGAATCTTTGAATAAAGCTGACAAAATTCCAAGCAAGATTCCGGCAAATGCAGCAAACAAAATGGCAGAAACAGCCAGAAGTAATGTATTCGGTAATGTTTCCGTAATGATATCCGAAACATTTTTTTTGCTTTGGTAACTTCGACGTAAATACGGTTTTTTAAGTATTACTTTCGTATGGGATCCTAATATTAAGATACTTACGTAGTGTGAATAAATGTGTTTATCAAGATAAAAGTAATGCAAACTGTTTTCTGTTTCGTGAAATGATATAGGAGAGAGATCGTTTATATATTTAAGGTATTGTTGCCACTTGGGTTTGTCGAGTCCCAAATCCTGATGAATGGCCATGATAGAAGCAGAATCGGCACGCTGACCAAGAATCATTCGGGCAGGATCTCCTGGCAACACATTGAACATAAAAAATATCAATGATACAACACCAAGTAAAATGAGGATACTGTATAAGAATTTTCTGATGATGAAACTGAACATGATTTATAAATTCTAGGATTTCAAAAATACAAGGATTCCAGGATTCAAAAAGAGGGTTACAGGTCAAATCGGCTGATAAACCTGTCAGGATTTGAAATCCTGTCAGGTTCCGATCAAACTTCTATCTCATTCCTACGATTTTCGTTTTAAAAACAATACGACCATAACGGTCATAAACCCCATAAATAACAATCCAATACGTTTCCATTCAATGGATTTATTATATTGGGTGAGTATTTTTGACAAGATATTTCCTTTAAAATAATCGGGTTGCGGAAAATCGTTAAAGTGCCACAACCCAAGTATCACACCATCTTTAAGAACCATTAACCCGGGGTTTGATCGGATAATGGTTTTCAAAGTTGTTTGGTCGGCATAATGAAAATCAAATTCTATTTGATAAGTTTTTTTTATCATATCAGTTACATCAGGTAATGAACTGGTTAATATATAGAATTTTTGATTGTTAGAGATCGCAAAATGATGATATTTTTGAATTACCGACCATAATTCAGGTTTTATCTTCTCAACTTTTTCACTAATGAAAATGAATGAATAACTGGTATCGGAAAGTACCTTCTGTGTAATGTCCTCATTATTTTTTGTTGTAATGCTAAAGCCATGAATTGGGGGAGTGTATCCTTTTTTAATAAGTTCGGATTTAGAGTCTTTAAAGGTCCAGGTGCTGTCGGTTGAAGGATAGTTATCTATTGTAAACTCTTTTACAACTCCATTTTTTTCGTACAAAAGCCTGGTGAAGTATTGATCGGTCTGTGCACCTTCGGGAATGGTCATTTTCGATGGAATATGAGTACCTATATTATAAGGTCTGAAATCCATAATGGGAAGATGATGATAACAATAAATTGATATTCCGCAACCTAACAATGCAAACATACCCACCAGAATCCATTCAGTTTCCGGTTTGGAATATGGAATAAACTTATTCCTAAAATAAAAGATAAATATCGCAAGAGATATAAGAATGATATTTTTATAGAAAGTTTGCCAGTTAGTAATTACCAATGCATCGCCAAAACATCCGCAATCGGTTACGGGATTTGCTATTGCACTATATAAGGTTAAAACAGTAAAAAAACTCATAAAGAGAAGGGCCGCCCAGGCAGTCACTTTCATGCGTAAACCAATAATCAAGGCCACACCAATCAAAAATTCGGCAGTACTTAAAGCGATGGATAGCACTATTGCTGCCGATTCGAGCCACGACATATGGAATATCCCGAAATATTCAGTAAATTTAATAGCTGAGCCCATCGGATCAATTCCTTTTACAAATCCGGAAAACACAAATACTAATCCCAGTAAAATTCTGATGATTATTCGTACATATTTCATAGAATTGAAAATTACAGTTGTTTTTTAGCGCTAGTATTTAGTACTTTTCTTACTTTACTAAATATCTCTTCCGGAGAAAGCATAACATCCCCGTTACTACAATCGATCCTTACAAATCGATCTTCACTTTCTAAACTAAGATAAACGTTGCGTACACGGTTTTGGAAATCAAGGTCTTCTTCATGAATATCGCGTTGTCCCTGAAGATAAGTTCTGTCATTACCGGAGCGATGTTCGGTTAGTTTTTGTTTGGTAAAATTAAATGGAACATCCAGAAAAATATTTAAATCGGGCTTAGGTAAACCGAAGTATACAAATTCAGTGTCCAAAATCCATTTTTTCAGATCGTCTTTTTGTTTCGGATCGGCAAGCTTGGCACATTGGTAAGCAATATTCGAGTAAACATACCTGTCTAGAATAATGGTAACCCCCTGTTTTAGCCACTTATCGAGTATATTTTTAGCATCGGCACGATCTCCGGCATATATAAGCGCTATCAAATAGGGATTTACTTTGTCGATTTCGCCAAGTTCACCACGAAGGAATCGGGCAATTAAATCACCATAAACTGGTGAGTCGGTTCGAGGAAAATGCAGATATTCGAATGGCATCCCGCTTTCTTTTAAAAAATTTTGAAGAAGTCCAACCTGTGTTGATTTTCCCGCTCCGTCCAGTCCTTCGATAACTAATAATGCCATTTTAGGTAATAATTTGCTGTTAAGTCCAAAACAAAATCTTTTAAAACAAGTTTTAAAGGTATATTTAGGCTCACACGTGAATTGTTAAATTTGTATGCTAAATAAGGACAAATAATGATTTCCAAAGATACTTTTTTTTCAAAAAAGCGAACCATAAATTTCCGGGGAACACTGTTCGATTTTTCTACTCCTATTATTATGGGAATAGTAAATGTTACACCCGACTCTTTTTATAGCGCTAGCAGAACAACTTCTGACACCGAAATACTAAAGCGATGTGAAAAGGTTGCCAACGAAGGTGCTGATATCATCGATATTGGAGCCTATTCGTCACGACCGGGAGCCATAAATATTTCGGAAGAAGAAGAGCTTAACCGTTTGATTCCAGCATTGACTATTATTCGGAAAAGATTTCCATATTTTTTACTTTCAGTAGATACATTTCGGTCAGGAGTGGCGCAAAAAGTGATTGATGAATTTGATGTTCAGATGATCAACGATATTTCGGGCGGCGAAATGGACGATAAAATGTTTACAACTGTGGCAAGAAATAAAGTACCATATATTATGATGCATATGAAGGGTAATCCTCAAACAATGCAGCAAAATACAGATTATAAAAATTTTATTAAAGATATTTTTCAATATTTTGCCACAAGAATTGATCTCGCCAAACGTGAAGGGATTACTGATATAATTATCGACCCCGGATTTGGCTTTGGTAAATCATTGGAGCAGAATTATGAATTGCTTAACAGATTGGATGAATTTCGGATTTTTGAATTACCAATCCTTGCCGGGTTATCACGTAAATCGATGATATCTAAAGTAGTTGAGACTGATACTAATGAGGCTCTTGCAGGCACTATTGCTGCAAATACACTTGCTTTGCTGGGAGGAGCCAATATACTGCGCGTTCATGATGTAAAAGAAGCCATGGACACGATTAAAATTGTAAGCGCCTATAAAAATTCCTACATTTGAGTCGCAAGACTGATTGATTAGTACATAGTGCTGATCATGAGTTTTCAAGTAGAATTTTGAATTTACCTTACTTTAATATAAAGGATTGCATAAATTTGTATCCAAATGAATACAGGGTAGTAAATGTACATAATTGAGAAAACAAACGAATTTGACAAATGGCTGAGAAAACTAAAAGATTTAAGAGCCAAAGCAAAAATATTGTTTCGCATTCAAAAGATTGAGAACGATGAACATTTTGGAGACTGCGAACCTGTTGGCAATGGGATTCGGGAATTAAAAATTGACTACGCCAAAGGATACAGAGTATATTTTAAAGAATCAGATGGCAAAATCATTATTCTACTCAGTGGTGGAGATAAATCAACTCAGCAGAAAGACATTGAAAAGACAAAAGCGATTTTAAATAGAATTAAAAAGTAGAGAAATGGAAACTTCAAAATTTGATATATCGGACTATTTAGATAGTAACGAAATGATTGCAGAATATCTTAATGCTGTTTTGGCAGAAGGAAATGATTCCGATGTAATTACAGCAATCGGACATATTGCAAAATCAATCGGCATGACAAAAATTGCTCAAGAAACCGGATTAAGCAGACCAAGTTTATACAAAGCTCTATCTGATGGCGCTAAGCCTCAATTTGAGACAATTATGAAAGTATTAAGAGCAATCGGTGGACAAATCCAAATAAATCCAGACAGCTTAAGAAAAAACGCACCACAACATGTAGTTTAAACCATTATGGGTTTCACCGGTTTGTGTGGTGCATCCCGATGTTGCATTCCTTTAATCGTTAGACTGATGATCGCTTCGGTCTCCCCCAACGGTATAAACTGCGTACATTAAAAATAAAAAATGCATTTTACTAATTGTGATTTCATTTTTTACTTATTCATGTAAAATAGATGGTGGATCAAATCCTACAAAGGTTGTTTTAACAGGATCATTGGAAGTGTCTGTGAAAAATAAATTTGGACGCTTTCGTTTCCTGTTAAGTGTTCAAATTTACTATTTACGGTTATATTTGTATTAACTTAATAACTTTACAAACATACGAGGGGTTTCAGTTTAATCTAAAATCGACAATCTAAAGTCTAAAATCTACAATCGCATGGTTCAACTTTTTATTACTCTTCGCTTTCTCGATATTATTGATATATTGCTTGTTGCGTATCTAATGTATCAGTTATACATGCTTATCAGAGGAACTGTAGCACTTAATATTTTCATTGCTATATTTCTTTTCTACCTTTTTTGGCTCGTAGTTAAAGCCTTGAATATGGAATTGCTGGGTTCTATATTAGGACAGGTAATTGGAGTAGGAATGATTGCCCTGATTATAGTTTTTCAAGTGGAATTGCGTCGTTTTCTTGTTTTTGTAGGCACACGATATTTATCCCGCACTCTTTCATTAAATAAAGTTTTTTCAATTAACCTTCAGGAAACAAAAAATTTAAAGATCAAATCGATTGCAAATGCCTGCAAGAGAATGTCTGAATCAAAAACTGGCGCCCTAATTATCATCACCCGAAAATCTGCTTTGGAATTGTATGCACAAACTGGTGAAATAATTAATGCAATGACTTCTACCCGTTTGCTTGAAGCCATATTTTTTAAGAATAGCCCTTTGCACGATGGAGCTGTTATCGTTGTAGAAGACAAGGTGTATGCTGCAAGATGTATTTTGCCAATGTCGGATAATCCAAATGTTCCGGCAAACTATGGAATGCGACATCGTGCTGCATTGGGAATTACAGAACATACCGATGCTTTTGCTATAATAGTTTCTGAGGAAACAGGAGAGATTGCGATTGCCGATAATGGTGTATTATCAAATAACTTATCAAAGGAAGAATTAATGCAGACTCTTGAGAAAGAGTTTTTAAACACCTATATCAGGCCATAATAATTTAAAATTAAAAGTACTTGGAATTTATAATTACAGTAGTTCATTAATTTTTCAACTTCTGCATTTTTATAAAATGTAATACGTTGAAATACATAGAAATAAAGAAATATTTCAATGTATATCTAAGTATTTCATTTTAAGAATATTCCTGAAAATTTACCGAAGTGTTAAAATTACAAAGCCTTCTTTTTGCGGAAAAGAAAACTGGCTTTTGATTCTTCCTTACGTATTAATCGCTCGATATTCTTTTGATGAGTTAACAAAAGTAATACAGCAACAACTAACGAAAATATAATTAATGATTGTAAAGGCGTTTTAAATACAAACATTATCAGCAAAGGAAAAGCAAATCCTGATACCATCGAACTTAATGATACGTATTTGGTTGTAAAGAGAACGATCAGAAATATTCCAAAAGCAATTAATGTAGGATAAGGAGCAATGGCAAGAATTATTCCAAATAAAGAAGCAACTCCTTTGCCACCCCTAAAACCGGCAAAAATTGGAAAAATATGACCTATAACCACAAATGCACCTAAGAAAAGTTCTAAATTAACAAAAGCTTCTGTGCCAGGAACATATCCAGAACACCATACTAAATTTACACCAGCTATTCCTTTAAGGATGTCTAAAATTAATACCGGAAATCCGGCTTTCCAACCAAGTACTCTAACTGAATTGGTTGTACCGGCATTTTTGCTGCCATGTTCGCGTACATCTATCCCATAAAGTGCTTTCCCAATCCAAACAGCATTTGGTATTGAACCAAATAAATAAGCACTGATAAATAAAATAATGGTTAAGATATTGATTTCCATGTACTAAAATTTATTAAGTTGTGTAAAGTAAAGAATAAACTATATACCGAACAAGTTTTTGAAACAAAACACACAAAGTTGAATGTTTTTTATCTGGTATTTTTACTTTTATTAATGATATATATCACCAATTACTTAAAAAGCTGCTCAATTTGAGCAGCTTTAAATTTTATTATTTAATGAAATTAGGCTTTATTTAGTCTTTCAACCAGTCCATCAAATTGCTTTTGCATTTCTTTGGGTAGTCTGTCACCAAATTTGGTATAGTGTTCTTTAATCAATTCAATTTCATTATTCCAGTCATTTTTATCGACTTTCAGAAGTTCACCCATGTTTTCGGCAACTCCTGATAATCCGTTAATATCAATAGCGTTTGTTATTGGAATATACCCAATTGCACTTTTAACAGCTTCGGAAGTTCCTTCCACACGTTCGAAAATCCATTTTAATACACGGATATTGTCGCCATAACCCGGCCATAGAAATTTACCATCGGCGCTTTTACGAAACCAGTTAACATTGAATATTTTGGGTAACTTTGTTTTGTCAGGAGCCGTTTCTCCAATTTTTATCCAATGACCAAAATAATCGCCCATGTGATATCCGCAGAATGGCAACATGGCAAAAGGATCGCGACGAACTCCTGCTTTCAATCCAATCGCAGCCGCAGTTACTTCAGAACCTACAATTGATCCCAGGAAAACGCCGTGATTCCAGTCGAATGACTGGTATACCAATGGCAAGGTTCCGGGACGACGGCCACCGAACAAAATAGCTGAAATAGGCACGCCAGCGGGGTTTTCCCAATCTTTATCAATAACAGGACATTGGCTTGCAGGTGCCGTAAACCGAGCATTTGGATGTGCTGCCGGTATACAGATGGCGGCGGCGTCATATTTTTCGTTTGTCCAGGTGATGGTGCCCACAGGAGCATCATACCCTATTCCTTCCCACCAAATGTCGCCATCGGGGGTTAAGCCGGTATTGGTGAATATAGTATTTGAATTCGCTGCCAGCATGGCGTTCGGATTGGTATCCATTGAAGTAAAAGGAGCAACTCCAAAAAAACCAGCTTCGGGATTAATAGCGTACAATTGACCATCAGCACCAAACTTCATCCAGGCAATATCATCGCCTACTGTTTCAACTTTCCATCCTGGAATGGTAGGAATTAACATGGCAAGGTTAGTTTTACCGCAAGCGCTTGGAAAAGCGGCAGCAATGTATTTTTTAACTCCTTTAGGATTGGTAACACCCATAATAAGCATATGCTCTGCAAGCCAGCCCTCTTTTTTTGCCATGTTGCTTGCAATACGAAGAGCAAAACATTTTTTGCCAAGAAGGGCATTGCCTCCGTAACCACTACCAAACGACCAAATTTCGTTTGTTCCCGGAAAATGAGAAATGTATTTATCTGCAATTGGAGCACATGGCCATTTTGCATCTTTTTCTCCCGGTTGAAGTGGTGCTCCAACTGAGTGGATGCATGGTACAAAATCATCATCCTTAAGAATATCGAGAACGGCTTTACCCATCCTAGTCATTAGTTTCATGTTTACAACAACATATGGGGAATCAGTAATTTCAACGCCAATATGTGCTATTTTAGATCCTAACGGACCCATACTGAAAGGAATAACATACATGGTACGTCCTTTCATACAGCCTTGAAACTTCAAACGAAGGGTTTCCTTCATTTCTTTTGGATCTCTCCAATTGTTGGTTGGACCGGCATCTTCCTTTTTCTCAGAACAGATATATGTTCGGTCTTCTACACGAGCTACATCGCTAGGATCGCTTTGAAAATAATAACTATTAGGACGTTTACTTTCATTTAACTTAACCGCCATGCCGCTTTTCACCATCAAATCAAGCAGCATTTGGTTTTCCTGTTCTGAACCATCACACCAATGGATTGAATCCGGAGAGCACAATTCAGCCCATTCTTTTACCCACTGTTTCAATTTCACGTTATTGGTCATAATCATATAAATTTAGTGATTCAAATTTATGCTAAAAAACATATTTTTTTCGTTCGCAAATTTAGAAAAACATTTCTAATTCAAAAGCAAAAGTAAATAAATATTGTTATTCAAATAACAATATTTATAAATTAGGTTATAATGTTTTAATTATAAGTATATTAATAGGAGGTTATAAAAAGTCGAATACAAATATATTAAAGCTTTTCGGTATTGCAATACCATTTTTGTGTAGTCAAACTATCAGATGGTAATTGTCATTCCATCATACGAAAGCTTAATATTGTCAGGTAATTCTTTATTCACCTCATAGTCGCAACCCATTTGATGGCTAATATGCGTGATAAAGCCAGAGTCCGGTTTTATTTCATTTATCAGATTCACTGCCTCAGAAAGGGAAAAATGTGAGATGTGTTTTTGCTTGCGAAGTCCGTTAATAACCAAATATTTAGAACCTTTAAGCTTTTCCTTTTCTTCGGATGAAATAAAATTAGCGTCAGTCACATAAGTAAAATCGCCAATCCTAAATCCCAATACTGGTAAACGCATGTGGATTGCCCTTATTGGTATAATAGGAACTCCTCCAATTTCAAATTTATGATTATCAATTAAATGCATTGTTACTTGTGGTATTCCAGGATATTTTTGTTCGGCAAAGATGTAGGCAAATTCCTGTTTAATTGCCCAATGCACCCTTTCCTCTGCATAAATATCTATTGGTTTTTGCTGAACATAATTAAAAGCACGAATATCATCGAGACCGGCAATATGATCCTTATGCTCATGTGTAAAGAGTATGGCGTCAAGAGCGGAAACATTGGCCCTTAACATCTGCTGCCGGAAATCGGGACCGGAATCAATTACAAAGTTTTTATCGTCAATTTCAATCAATATTGAGGAGCGCAAACGCTTATCGCGAGGGTCTGTTGAGCGACAAACGTCGCAATTACAAGCTATTACCGGGATACCTTGTGAGGTTCCTGTACCTAAAAATGTTACTTTCAAAATGGAAATTTTATTGAAACTTTTCAAATTGTAAATTTACCAAAACATTTTTATACTTATCAAATGTTTCAAGCATTCGTGTTTTGTCTTGAATTTAACATATCCGTAATCATAATATTTTATCAAACCTTTCTTTATAATGACACTTTCTGCATAATTTCTCAACTGATCTGGAGTTCGAAAATCCATTATATATGTTAATTGATCTTTCGGTTGCGAGTATTTCATTAAATTGTTCGGTAAATATGTTACCGAGATTTATAATCCCCTCTGCATCGAGACAACATGGCACAACAGTGCCATCAACAAGAATAGCCACCTGGTCTCTGAGACCCAGGCAAAACCCGTTTAAGTTATCGTTTGTATCGTTTAAATTGGGCCAGGTAAATTCGTATTCGAAATGTAAGTAAAGTCTATCCGCTAGTTTTACGTTTGTGCCAGGTTTCATCATCTCCAAGGCAGGAAAAGGCAGACATAGATCCTTTATCAATGATTTAATAATATATTCGTTATTTTGTAATTGCTTATCGTTTTCCTTATTCAGATTCCATAATCTAAGGGAGAGATACATGTTGGTTGTCTCAAGAGCCTCTTTCACAAAAACAACAATATTTTTAAGGTAATCAATTTTATTCTTATTATCTGATTGTTCGTCAAAGCTATGCAGAGAAATGTTGATTTGCCTTACGGCAGGGTCGGATACTAATATAGATGTTGCATTTTTAAGAAGTGTTCCGTTGGTGGTTAAATTAATTTTGAATCCTTTCTTATTGCTAATTTCTATTATTTTAGCAAGTTCAGGATGAAGAAGGGGTTCGCCCTTAACATGCAAATAGATATAGCTTGAAAATGGTTTTATTTTATCAAGAATGGCCGTAAAAGAAGCCAGTTTCATGAATTCGGGTTTTCTATCACTTTTTGAACAGAAACTGCAATTAAGGTTGCAGACATTGGTGATTTCGATGTAAATTTTTTTGAATTTTTTCACGATAAGTAACGCTTCGTTAAATTTGATAATTTGAAAATGATTGGCTATAACTAGTTACGAACAATTTCATTTTCTGAATTTGCGCTCATTATCAGTACATTAAAAAAATATACCAAAGTATTGGATAAGAAACACTTCTCAATTGCAAATGCAAACAGTATCAACCTATTTAATTTCAACTTTGTCATTAGCTCTCATAGCTACTTCATTTAATGATTTTCTTATTCGCGGAGCCGCCTGGCGTTTTAATAATTCATCTGAAAGCATAGAACTATCCCCCGGGTAACCGACAGCAATGATAGCTATGGGTTCAAATTGCTGCGGTAACGAAAAATTAATTTTCGCTTTAGAGCCATCAAATCCTCCCATGGGATGTGTTACTAATCTCATGCTTGCTGCCTGAATCATCAAAAGTGAATTTGCCAGACAAGTATCGTGCCATGCATATTTATTTTGAAATATCTTTTCATTATGAATGTATTCCATTTGAGCAAATGATAATATTAAAAGAGCAGCATCCTTGGCCCAATTTCTGTTTCCCTCCACTAACGCATCGAGAAAAAGATTAAACTCAGGTTCATCCCTGACAGCGTAAATAAATCTCCAAGGCTGAATATTCATGCTAGATGGAGCCAGATGTGCAGCGTCAAATAATTCATTAACTTTTTCCGGTTCAATCATTTTTTTGGAAAATGAAAAGACACTTCTTCTATTTTGTATAAATTTAATTATCATAACATTAGTTTAATTTACCAATCATTATGAAATTATTTTATATACTGCCATTGGCTTCTCTGAGAAATCATTGCAAATAAATATAAAATATAGAAGGTATTACTACTTATCATCTGGAATTTCATTTTTAAATTCCAATAAAGACAACATTTGATAAAAAAATAAATAAGTCCCCCATTCCAAGTCCAAATCGGGATAGTATGTATTTACGCACTTTTTAGATTTATTCAATATTTAAACCGGACAAAAACAAAAATCACTATTGAATTATCATATCCAAGATATGGACATGTTAAAATTATGTAAGGATATAGAACCTTAACAACATTTTTATCGAGCTTGTGGAGGTATGATAAAGCTCTTATTATGAAGAAATAAGTAAAAATGAATTGTAAAAATAGCAGTACAATTCATTTTTATAACGTTATAGAGTAATAGAAACAATCTGCTATTCCTGCTTCTATTACTTAGATATTAATAAAATTAATAATCAGATCTTCTGGCGCTTCCACCTTTATTGTAGCCGCCTTTGCTTCCGCCACCGCCGCCGCTACCACCTTTGTAACCGCCGCCGCCACCGCCGCCGCTGCCACCTTTGTAACCGCCGCCGCCGCCACTGCCACCTTTGTAGC
>JANXXY010000361.1 GCA_025350365.1 Bacteroidales bacterium
TCCGATCCTGTAAATGAAAAGAATTATTATCTTTTTTATGTATATAAAAGATCTGACAACAATACCGCAGGAGAGATGGAGTTTGCCTGCTATGACCCAATAATTGAAGAAAAACTTAATCATGGCACTCTTATGCTTGGATATGCTTTTTCCGATAAAATTATCAATGGTAAAAAACACCGGCTTACATTAATATTAGATGGCAAAAATATTGGTTTGCCTTATTATGGGATTAACGATCCTATATTTACAACCCACAAAACAACCCTATACTTTCGACTTTATTCCATTACTGAAGAATATTACAAATACATCCACACGCTGAACCTATTTTTTAAGAACTATAATAACCCCTTAGGAATCTCGACGCAGGTATACTCTAATGTAACCGGGGGATACGGCATATTTGCCGGGGCAGCGGTTTCAAGCGATTCAATCGTATTTAAATATTAATTCAATATGTTAAACACCTTCAACGACATTCGATTACTAATCTAATAAATACAGAGAAATCATGCAAAAAATTATTATATATATGCTAAGTATTTATTTATTATCAATTGGCAGTTGCAAAAAGGACAATCAAATAATTTCAAACGGCTATATTATAGCAGGAGAAAATGGTAATATTTCAACAGTTATATACAGTCCTGTCAAGCAAATCCTATCAACTAAAATATCAATTATAGAAAATAATGTGGCAAAAGATACGATTTTATCTTTTTATGATCACTTTGATTTTGATAAGGATGGTAGTTTCGATTTAAAAATATCATTAACAGCCATATATCCCAATAAATGCCCAAATGCAATATTGTTAGCTCAAATAGTAGATGAGAGAAATTTTATTAATTGTCTTTGTAGTGTGAATATAAGCAACTAACAACTATGAAATTCAAAACCATCATATTCCTTCTTATGTTCTCACAACTTGCTAAACCGCAAGGTCATAATATTTCGGGTTATATAGAGGATTCCCAAACAGGCGAACGCATCATTGGCGCATACGTGATAGACAGTATAAGCAATATAGTAACCGCCACCAATAATTACGGTTTCTATAACCTCAAAAATTTAAATAAAGAAGCAGCTATATACTCAACTTACATTGGTTTTGTCTCAGATATGCGACATATATCATTAACACATGACACAACGTTATCTTTTAGAATTTATCCCGTGAGGGAATTAAAAGAAGTGGTGGTACATTCAACACTATATAACCACACTGTGAACACACCATTAGGACAATCAGTTATTCCAGTAAAAAACCTCCTATTAATACCCGCCCTAGGCGAACCCGACTTGTTAAAATCCATTCAAAACCAGCCCGGTATAAAAGGAGGTATCGAAGGCTCGGCAGGTATATTTGTCCGGGGTGGCGGGGGTGGCGAAAACCTCATTATGCTTGATGAAGTTCCCATATACAACGTCAGTCATTTATATGGCTTCTTTAGTGCTTTCAATGGCAGTGCTATAAAAGACATTAAGCTCCTAAAAAGCTGTTTCCCGGCACGATATGGGGGTCGTGCATCATCGGTCATCGACGTGCGCAGCCTCGACGGTAATACCAAATCGTTAAAAGGCGCAGTATCCATTGGGTTAATCTCTTCAAAATTCACCCTCGAGGGTCCTTTAATCAACGATAAAACAACCTATATGATGTCCGGTCGCAGGTCATATCTTGATGTGTTCTCTGAAGCATTAAAAAAACCAGGAATAGTAAACATTAGTTTTCCCAATTACTATTTTTACGACCTGAATGCCCGTTTGGTGCATACTTTTTCAAAAAGTAACAGAATATTTTTGAGCATCTATAAAGGCAAAGACAATATCCAAACCACAAACAACACCACCGAAACACAAGGCAGCACCGAAACATTTACCGAAAATCGAAAAGAAACGTCCGGCTGGGGCAATATTATCAGTTCATTACGATGGAACCATACTTTTGGCAACAGCCTATTTTCAAACACCACCCTCGCTTATAGCAGTTATGATTATTTTACGCAAAACCAATATATAAGTACCAAAATTAATTCCAGTAAAGCTGTCAGTTGCAATTACCTTGCCCGGTACGCATCAAATATTGTCGATTTAACTGCAAAGGTCGATTTTGACTATTTCCACACCAACAACGACCAACTGCGGTTTGGTTTAGGCATTACCTATCACCAGTTCAATCCCGGAAAAAATACCTATAGCATGGACGACCAGTCATTGGAACAAAAAACCGATACAGTCTATGCAAACTATATCATCCATGCCAACGAACCATTTTTATATATTGAAGATGAATTGCGGGTGGCTCAAAATATTGTTATCAATGCAGGGGCAAGGCTCAGTCTTTTCGTTTCAGGGAATCATAAATACATTAATCCCGAACCCAGGTTATCTGTTAATTATAACGTTCTCCCCCAATTGGCTTTCAAGGCAGGGTATTCGCGGATGGTGCAATATATGCACCTCCTTAGCAGTTACGGGCTCAGCATGCCCACCGATATTTGGATTCCTGCGTTAAATGGTGTAAAACCACTTAAATCCGACCAGATAAACATGGGCCTTTCCTATAACTTTGAAAAAGTGTTAATTTCATCAGAAGTATACCGCAAATGGCTTTACAATGTAACCGATTATCAAAATGGTGCATCAATGACAACCGATTTTATCCCTTGGTACAACAAAGTAACCCAAGGTATTGGCAACTCAAAAGGGCTTGAATTGACAATCGAAAAACAAACAGGGTCAATAACGGGGAGCATCAACTATACCTTATCAACATCCGATAGGAATTATGCCGAACTTAATAATGGGCAAACGTTTCCATTTATTTATGACCGTCGCCATGATTTCAATATATTCGCTAACTATCAAATTTCTGAAAAATGGGACATGTCCGCCTTATGGGTCTATGGCACTGGTTATCCGGCAACCGTTTCCGTTGAAAAATATTTACCGGCTTTAGATATTTACAACAGCACATCAGGTTATGGTGGAGAAATAGATAATTATCCGTCGCCCAACAATTTCAGTTTACCAGCTTACCACAGGCTCGACTTAAGTCTTCATTACAATAACCATAACCGCTGGGGCAAATATTCATGGAATTTTGACATTTTCAATGCCTACAACCGAGACTGGGGTGTGGGAGAACGCAATCTGACGGGGTGAGGGGGCGATAGCCCTCGCCGGTGACGTAACTGGACAAGCTTTGAGTCAAGAGCATTCATGAGCATCGACTTCGCATCTGCCTTTCGAGAACTGACCGGTCATGAACCGTTCCGGTGGCA
>JANXXY010000362.1 GCA_025350365.1 Bacteroidales bacterium
GAACGAACAGAAACTAATACCTCTGTGATAATTGCATCACAGGGATTATGATAAACTGATTTTTGTTAGTACCATTTATCAGCTATTTGTTTAATAACTAAACTACAAAATGTATGAAAAAAAAGCAAAGTTTTAGTGGCTTCGCAAAAAGAAGCCGGAGTACTAAAGTAGGTCTTGCGATGAGACTTATTTTATTATTCATGGCAGTGAGCCTGGTTCAGGTTAATGCTGCAAATGCCTTTTCCATTGAAAAAGTACAGCAAAATCCTGTTAAGGGGAAAGTACTTTCATCAACTGATGGAATCGGAATGCCAGGTGTAAACGTTACCGTAAAAGGTACAACCATTGGTGTTACCACTGATGCAGACGGAAACTATACGTTAAATGCCCCAGCTGACGCTGTTTTGGTATTTTCGTTTGTGGGGTACGAAAAACAGGAAGTGGCTGTTGGAGGTAGAAAAGAAGTTGCAATTACTTTAACTGAAGAAACCAAAACATTACAGGAAATTGTAGTGGTTGGTTATGGTACACAGGCAAAAAAAGATATTACTGGTTCTGTAATAGTTGTTGATGCTGATGCATTAAAATCTATACCGGCAAGTAATCTTGGTAAACAATTAGCAGGTCGTGCTGCGGGTATTACTGTTTCTTCGTCGGGTGACCCAAGTGCAAGCACAAGTATCCGTATTCGTGGTATTGGTTCTGTTAACGATAATGGTCCTCTTATTGTAATTGATGGTGTATCAACACGTGATCAAAATTTGAACAGTATCAATCCAAACGATGTTGAATCAGTTCAGATTTTGAAAGATGCTTCTTCAGCTGCTATTTATGGTTCCCAGGCAAGTAACGGTGTTGTTATTATAACCACTAAAAAGGGATCGAAGGATAAAACAAGCGTATCCTATAGTGGGTTTTATGGTGTTCAGAAAATTGCCAAATCATATGATTTGCTCAATACTCAGGGATGGATGAATATGTGGCAAACAGCCGCTAAAAACACTGCTATTCTCCGTAACTGGGGTCAGGGTATCAATATTAACCGTACTTATGACGATCTTTTTAATGACGCCAATTTATGGGCAAATGACGTCAATTATAAAGAATCTCATGCACAATTCGGCTCTATAGCTAATCCTTCGATTCCGGCATATGTTATCCCTACAGGTGCAGCTACTGCTGATGAGGCAGCATGGACAGCAGGCAACCGCATAACAAAGGTTGGGGATACAGATTGGGTAAAGGAAATTACACAGGTAGCCCCAATGCAGAGCCACCAACTTGGCATAAGTGGCGGTGGTGAAAAAGGAGTGTATTCCCTGGGTTTGAACTATTATGATCAGGAAGGGATTGTAAAATACACTAAAATGCAGAGGTATCAATTCCGTGCAAATTCGGAATACAAGATAAAGAAGTACATCAAAGTAGGTGAGAACTTCATGTTCAATCGTCAGAGTGACAATAGTAATGGCGCCCAAAACGAAGGGTGGGCTCTTTCTCAGGCTTATCGTCTTCCTTCATGGGTTCCGGTATATGACGTACGCGGAAATTTTGCCGGTTCTGGTGCCAAAGCTTCCGGTAATGGACAAAATCCATATGCAATGCTTTATCGTGCAAAAGATAACAGCAGTGTTAACTTTCGTACATTCGGCAATGTTTATGCCGAAGTAAACTTTTTGAAAGACTTTACATTCAAAACAAGTTTTGGGCTCGACTATAAAAATGGATCAGGATACTGGCTTACTTATCCTAACCCTGAACATAGCGAAGGATCAAACAACAATGGGTTTAATGAATGGTCTAATTGGAGTATGCGTTGGCAGTTTAGCAATACCCTTACCTTTACAAAGGTTCTCAGCGATGTTCACCGCATAAACGTATTGGTTGGAACTGAAGCCATCCGCGATGGTCTTGGTCGTCAGATCGAAGGCAACCGTACAGGTTACTTGTTTATTAACGATCCCAACACTTGGTCATTAGGTAATGGTAACCCAACTGGTATGGTAAATAATAGCTATTTCTGGGGCGATTATTCCTTGTTTGGAATCTTTGGCCGCGTAGACTACTCATTCAAAGATAAATACTTAGCAACTCTCAATGTTCGTCGCGATGGAGTATCTCGTTTTTCAGAGAGCAATCGTTATGGAATTTTTCCATCACTTTCAATAGGATGGCGCCTTTCTCAGGAAGACTTTATGAAAGGCCTTACCTGGCTAGATGATTTGAAAATAATTGCTGGCTATGGTATTACAGGAAACGCTGAAGTTCCAAATGCTTATAATTATGCTTATACCTATGGTTTAAATGCTGGCGATTTTAACTATGATATTGCCGGAATAAACAGTGGAGCCGCTCTTGGTATGAAATTGACCAAATACGGTAACACAGATACAAAATGGGAAGAAGTACGTGGGTCTAATGTTGGTATCAGTGGTGCCCTTTTTAGTCACAAACTCGAATTTAACGTGGAAGGTTATATCAAACAAACCTCAGGCATGTTGGTTCAGGATGCCTATTTAAGTGAAGCTGGCGGCGCAGGTGCTCCATATGTAAACCTTGGCGAAATGAAAAATACAGGGTTTGATGTTTCATTAACCAATAGAGGTACCATTGTCGGCGACTTGAAATATGAGATTTCTGCTAATATATCTCATTATAAAAACGAGGTTGTTAAAATAAATAATAATCCGGATACTAAATTCTTTGGAGGAGGCGATTCCCGTTTTGGCTCTTTAACTATTCTTACCAAAGGCGAGCCAATGTCGGCTTTTTATGGCTACCAGATTGAGGGTATTTATAAAACAAAAGAAGAACTTGCAGGCCATGCAAAACAGCCAAATATTAACAATTCACCTGCTGACCTTGCTGGAAATGCATGGAGAGCTTCTATTGGCAAATGGAAATTACAAGATTCCAATGGAGATGGTGTTGTTGATGGAAAAGATAAAACCATCCTTGGAAGTCCTCATCCAAAATTTACTTATGGGTTCGATTTTAATTTATCGTTTAAGAGTTTTGACCTGAATATGTTCATCATGGGATCGCAGGGTAACAAGATTTTCAACTATGTGAAGTATTGGACTGATTTCAATGGTTCGTTCATTGGCCAAAAGAGCAATTACATGGTTAATAATTCATGGAATCCTACTTCCAATGCAACTACCGATACCCCATTGCCAATTCTTGTAACTAATGACGGTCCTGGGGCAAACACCCCAACCTCGTATTATGTTGAAGATGGTTCATACTTACGGTGCAAAAATCTGCAATTAGGTTATACGTTGCCAAAAAATGTATTAAACAAAGTAGGTATCGATCATATTAAGATTTATATTCAGGCTATCAATTTATTTACCATTACAAAATACACCGGTTTGGAACCAGATCTTGGAACTCGTTACCAAGGTGGTGGAAGTGGTGGCGGCAATGCTGCCGGTAGTGAATGGGAACGTGGAATTGACTTTGGCGCTTATCCACAACCTAAGCAATACATGGTGGGTGTTAACGTAAGTTTCTAATCTTTATAATTTAAAACGTAACAGATATGAAAAAGAATATTTTTAATATAGTTTCGATAATAATTGCGGTGATTTTTCTTGCCGCTTGTTCCGGGGACTTTCTTACCAAGCGACCATTAGGTTCGGTAGATAGAACGTCAGTAAAATCAAAAGCAGGTGTTGAAGTTTTAACTGTTGGCGCTTATTCTTCACTTAATCCGCAACACACTGGTTGGGGCTCTAACCCATGTAACTGGATTTATGGCAGTGTTTGCGGTGGCGATGCCTATAAAGGTTCAGAAGCGGGTGACCAACCTGATATCAATGCCGTAATGACTTGGGCTACTCAGGCTAACAATGGGTATACCAACGAAAAATGGAATTGGGCTTACAATGGTATTTTTCGTTGTAACGATGCCATTTCTATTGTCAATTCGTTGACTATTGGTGGAGATATTGATGCAACTTTTATAGCACAAAAAACTGGAGAACTCCGTTTTCTGAGAGGTTTTTACTATTTTGAACTTACCAGAATGTTTGGCCCTAAGGTGCCTTGGGTGGATGATAAGATTATTGATCAGCAGATTAATAATCCAAACATTCCAAATGACAAGGATATTACGCCGAATGTACAGGCCGATTTTCAGTTTGCTGCCGATAATTTACCGGAAACATGGAGCGATGTTGGGCGTATCAATAGTTGGGGTGCAAAAGCAATGCTAGCCAAATACTTACTTTTTCAACATAAATATGCAGAAGCTAAAGTCCTTTATGATGCCATTATTGCCAATGGCAAAACCACCCTTGGAACAAAATATGCGTTACTTGCATCGTTCGAGCAGAATTTCAACTTAGTTTTCAACAATAGTTCGGAATCAGTTTTTGCTGTTCAAAACGATATTGGCGACGGTTCTAGGAAACATGGTAATCCCGGATATTCACTTTGTTATCCTTATGGTAATAACGCTCCTGGCGGTTGCTGCGGTTTCTTTCAGCCATCACAAAGTTTTGTAAACTCATTTAAAGTTGATGCCGCTGGCCTTCCTTTGTTAGATACCTACAACCAAACTGATTTAAAAAACGATTATGGTATTGAATCAGACAAACCTTTTGTTCGTGATTCAACCACAGCCGTTGACCCTCGTCTTGACTGGAGCGTTGGCCGTCGAGGCATTCCATATCTCGATTGGGGTCTTCACCCAGGTAAAGCCTGGATTCGCGATCAAGCATATGCTGGTCCTTATTCTCCCATTAAAAATGTTTACCGCAGTGTTGACCCAAATGAAAAGAACGACTGGTGGGCACCGGGTAGTCCGCTCAATATTGACTTGATCCGTTTTGCCGATGTATTATTAATGGCTGCCGAATGCGAAGTTGAAGTAGGTACTCTTCATCAGGCTACTGTTTATGTAAACATCGTTAGAAATCGTGCTAAGAATACAAACCCGGTTATGTTAAATGCTGGAAAGGCTAGTGCTAAGCCTGCTACAAATTATGCAGCAAATCCATATCCAGTCGACTTTGCCGATAAAACATTTGCAGGGAAAGCAATTCGTTTCGAACGAAAAATTGAACTTGGTATGGAAGGTCACCGTTTCTTTGATTTGTCACGCTGGGGTAATGATATTGCAAAAACAGAGGTTGAAGCTTATGCTGCTAAAGAGGGTGTAAGATATACACAGTTTCAGGGTATTCATTTTGATGTTCCTTGCGATCTGAATTACCCAATTCCATTGCAACAAATTGAACTAGGACAGGGTATTATTATTCAAAACGGTTCAACTTGCAACTAAAAATCTAATTCTTAATAATTTAAGAGGCTGGCAAATTGTCAGCCTCTTTTTTTTTGGTTAATTGGTGTAATATAAAAAAATACTGATTTTATAAACTCTATTTGATGTTGGAACGCTCTATGCCTGTTGGCGCTATTCTGAAAGGAATAGCGATATAAACGTTCGAATCAGGATAGAATTTTATCGAAACCCGATAAAATTCATTGGTTATTTTATTTGAAATAGTATTACCTTTATACTTAATATTAATATTATTGTATTTTTGTTTAATTTTTAACAAATTTATATTAAGTAGTTTAAAGATTTTACTGATGCATTCCGGGAATAAAATATTGTCTGACAGTTTTTCTGATGAAAACAAAGTCCTTTCTGATGGCGGGGAGTTTCTAAATTCTCCTCCGTTTAAAAAATTGCTAATAAATCAGTGGAATGATTATCAAGATATAAAAGACAAAATAAATTCACCCGATTTCGATAAAATTTTCCTTGCCATTTCTTCTCAAATATCAAATGCAGAATCTTCTTCTAAAAAGAAAGAATTTGTTATTGAAAAAAATCACATAATAGCTCAAAAAATAAATCACAAATGGTTATATTCTGCAGCCGCAATTTTTACGGGGTTGATTTTTTTAGGCGGTATACTTTATAAAACGAATATAATTAATCTATCATTGAGGCATACCGTTGAGGTAGCTACATCAAAAGGAGAGAAGAAGGAAATCATTTTATCAGATGGAACAAAGGTATGGCTAAATGCAGATTCGAAAATTGTGTATAACGAAAAATTCGAAAGAGACTATAGAAAGGTAAAATTATATGGAGAAGCATTTTTTGATGTTGTAAAAAATCCTAATTGCCCTTTTATTGTTATAACTTCGCAATTGTCAATAAAAGTGTTAGGAACTAAATTCAATGTTAAAGCTTATGCAGATGATAAAACTATTGAAACCACGCTTGAATCCGGTTTAATTTCGCTTCAGCAAGATGGTAAGAAATTTGGTTTCGATAACTCCATCATCATTAAACCCCAACAAAAGGCTACTTTTAGTAAAAAGGAACAAAAATTGTTATTGGAAGATGTTGAATCATATAGATATACGTCATGGAAAGAAGGTCGATTAGTATTTGACAATGAGGATATCCATGAGGCTATTAAAAAATTGGAGAGATGGTACGGGTTAAAAATCAGCATGATAGGTGATAAAAGAAACGAAAGGATTACCTTAACTATTATAAATGAGAACATAGAACAAGCTATTAAACTATTACAGTATACCACAGCAACAGGGTTTACAGTTGAGAAGATAAATAATACAGGGAAACGACTATTTAGATATGTACCTGCTAAGGTTGAGATAAAATAAAACTTTATTTTGATTGCTTTTGAAAATTATATATGCATAGAAATTTTGATTTTATATTGATTGTTTACAAATGGCATAAAAGCAGAAAAATAAAAATAATATATGGATGCTTGAGGAAGCAACTATTGTTACTTACTGGGTTGTTTTTTTTCACAGGCAGCTATTTTATGGGAATGGCGCAATCAAAAATTACCCTTAATCTCAAAAATGTCTCCATAAAGGATGCGTTAAAGGAAATAGAAAAACAGAGCGATTATACCTTCGTTTATAATGATTCTAAAATTGATGTTAATAAAACAATTAATATTAATGTTCAGGATTGCTCCATAGAAGAGGTATTGGATAAGTTTTTTAATAACAATGAGATTCTATATACCTCAGTAGATAAGCATATTGTTTTAACAAGGCCAATTAAAAACGACTACCAGTTGTCGGCAATTTCCAAAGAATCGGCAATTTTTCGAGAAGATTTAAATGTTAAGGAGATGAATCCGTTGGAGGCTCTTTCTTTTCCTCAAAAAACAATCACCGGAAAAATTGTTTCCAGTGCTGATGCTCAGCCCATTCCTGGTGTGAATATCATCGTAAAAGGGAGTACTATTGGCACCAACACCGATGGTAATGGAGTATTTACCTTACAAGCTCCTGTTTATGGAGTTTTGATTTTTTCGTTTTTAGGTTATGAACGTAAGGAGATTGGAATCTCAGGTAGAGCGCAAATAGACGTTTCTCTTACCGAGGAAACAAAACAATTAAAGGAAATAATTGTTATTGGATATGGAACACAAGCGAAAAAAGATATCACGGGATCGGTAACAACAATTGATGCCGAAAAACTTCAATCTCAGCCAGCAACTAATCTTGGAATTCAATTGGCCGGAAGAGCTGCCGGTGTTATCATTTCTTCTTCAGGCGATCCATCATCAGGTGTGAGTATCCGAATTCGCGGCATTGGTTCCATTAATGATAATGGACCACTCATCGTGATAGATGGAGTGTCTACACGAGATCAAAATCTTAATACAATAAACCCTAACGATGTTGAATCGGTTCAGATTCTTAAAGATGCTTCTGCAGCCTCAATTTATGGTTCCCAAGCTAGTAACGGAGTCATAATCATTACAACAAAAAAAGGGTCCAAAGTGAAAACCAATATTTCCTATAATGGGTATTATGGATTGCAGAAAGTTACCAAGTCATTTGATTTGCTTGATACTCAAGGTTGGATAAATATGTGGCAAACAGCCTCTAAAAATACGGCTATATTACGTAATTGGGGACAAGGTATAAATACCAATCGCAGTTATCAGGATCTTTTTAATGACGAGAGCTTATGGACAACTGATAAAAATTACATAGAAACTCATGCCCAATTTGGAAGTAACTCAAATACCAAAGCTCCCAATTTTATTATCCCTACTGGGGCAGATTTTGCCAACAGGAATGATTGGACAAATAGTAACCGTATTACTAAACCCGGAAACACCAATTGGTTTAAAGAAATTACCCAAATCGCGTCAATTCAAAATCACCAATTAACAGCTTCTGGTGGCAGCGAAAAAGGAATTTATTCATTGGGATTGAATTATTATGACCAGGAAGGCATAGTAAAATACACTAAATATCAGCGATACTCCTTTCGTGCTAATTCAGAATTCAATATAAAAAAGTTTTTAAAAATAGGAGAGAACTTTACATTAACCCGCTCGCAGAATCATAGCGCCGGAAACCAGGATGAAGGATGGGGTCTTTCTATGGCTTATCGCATGGTTCCCTGGATTCCAATTTATGATGTGGAAGGTAACTTTGCCGGTACAGCCGCAAAGGGGTCAGGCAATGCCCAAAACCCCTATGCCATGATATTTCGGGGTAAAGATGATACTGATATTAACCTTCGGTCATTTGGAAATATTTTTCTTGAGTTTTCTTTTCTGAAGGATTTTACATTTAGATCGACTTATGGCATTGATTATAAAAACGGATCAGGTTATTCGGTACGTTATCCAAATCCTGAATACAGTGAAGGCTCTGATGTGAGCGGATTTAGCGAATACAGCAACTGGAATTTACGCTGGGTATATTCAAATACACTTACCTATACAAAAATAATTAACGATATTCATCATATAACTGCCGTGCTGGGTTCGGAAGCAATTCGCGATGGTCTGGGGCGTCAAATAGAGGGGAACAGAACCGGTTATCTTTTTATCAATGATCCAAATACATGGACATTGGGTAATGGCGACCCGAATACAATGACTAACAATAGTTTTTTTTGGGGTGATTATTCATTGTTTGGAATCTTTGGTAGGATGGATTATTCCTTGAAGGATAAATATTTAGTTACTGCAACTATTAGAAGAGATGGCTCAACTAAATTTGGTAGTAATTTCAAGTACGGTAATTTCCCTTCTTTCTCAGCAGCATGGAATATCGATAAAGAAAGTTTTTACCATGTTAAGGAAATCAGTTCTTTAAAGTTAAGA